>JAZOQV010000049.1:0-9717 GCA_045656265.1 Acutalibacteraceae bacterium
AGAAGAAAGCAGATACGACTGCGCACACGAAGAGGTTGTCTTGAACGTCCCCGCTAATTGTACCAATTCGGGCAGAATGGAATATGCTTGCGGTTATGCTTATAATATTGACGCTCTTGGACACGACAAAATCATTACTCAGGCTGTTGCTCCTACATGTACAGAAAAGGGCGCAACCCCCGGTATTACTTGCGGCAGATGTTCAAAAGTAATTCTAACTTCCACCGTAATAGACGCGCTTGGACACGATATAGTTAACCATGAGGCTAAAAATCCTAACTGTACCGAAATTGGTTGGGATGCTTATGAGACTTGCAATAGATGCGACCATACAACCTACGTTGAGAAGCCTGCTCTTGGCCATAACATAGAAGATATTCCTGCAGTTGCTCCTACATGCATTTCTGTTGGTTATACTGCTGGTAAAGGTTGTACCGAATGCGACCATTTCGAGATAAAACCTGAAGTTATACCAACAAATAAACACACTTGGGAGTTAGATAGCACCCTATCTGTAGCTCCTACTTGTGCAAGAGATGGTAAAGAAGTATACTTCTGTAGAGATTGCGGCACACATTACGAAAAGGCTGTGTTCGCAACCGGCAACCACAACTATGTTGTTGTAGAAACCCAAGCAGCTACCTGTACTGAAGAAGGTTATTCTAAAAACAGCTGTACTGTTTGCGGCAAAGAATTTATCGCACCTGAATTACCAATAGGTCACACCGAAAGCATCGACAAAGGCTTTGCACCTACCTGCACAACTGATGGTCTTACCGACGGTGCACACTGTGGACGTTGCGGCGATGTATTAAAAGAACAGGTTGTTATCCCCGCTACAGACCACAAATCAGAAACCGTAAAGGGTTATGCTCCTACTTGCACCGCTACTGGTTTAACCGATGGCTCCGTTTGTTCCGTTTGTGGCGACGTAATCGTAGCACAAACTGCTATCCCTGCAATTGGACACAAAGAAGAAGCAGTTAAAGGTTCTGCTGCAACCTGCACCACTGCCGGCTTAACCGACGGTAAAAAGTGCTCAACTTGCGGTACTGTAACCTTAGAGCAAACTGTTATTCCCGCTACAGGTCATACTTTAGAAACTGTAAAAGGCTTTGCAGCAACTTGCACTTCAATCGGCTTAACCGATGGTAAACAATGCTCTGTATGTAATACCGTAACAGAAAAACAAAACATTATTCCTGTAGTTGCTCATACCATTAAAGTTATAAATAAAAAATCAGCAACCTACACAAAGTCAGGTTACACTGGTGACGAATATTGCTCAAGCTGTAAAAAAGTAATCAACAAGGGTTCATCAATCGCTAAGAAAACCCTTAAAACACCTAAACTTAAGATATCTACCAAGAAAGGTAAGATTAACGTTACACTTTCAAATGTAGATAAAGCAGCTACCGGATTTAAGATTACATATAAGAAGGCTGGCGGAAAATGGGTAACTAAAACATATAAATCAATTAAAGATTTAAAGAAAACCCTTACAAAACTTTCGTCAGGTAAAAAGTATTATGTAAAAGTTAGAATGTTTGTACATACCGGTAGTGCTACAGCTTATAGCAAATATTCTTCAACAAAATCAATTAAGGTAAAATAAGTTTCACTTTAATTACTATCTATCCCCTCTTTTCTCATCAATATTTTGCTGTACCTCTGTGTGCAAAATATTAAGAGCGAAGCTAATAACCAGCAACAACCATCCGTTTTATAGCGGGTGGTTGTTGCTTTATGTGTTTACAAATAATAGTATTTGTGGTAAAATTAGCATAGTATAAATTAGTGCTTTTGAAAGGAAGCGTTTTTAATGATATGTAAATATTGCGGAAAGGAAATTGATACCCATGAAGGTATCTGTCCTGCTTGTAAATACAAGCGCGCCCACCCCACCGACAGTAATTCGGTGGATATATACTCCTCGTCGGGCGCGGCTGAAAAGGACAAAACTTTCCATATAGAAAGTATGTATAGAGAAGACTTTGCCGAAGAGGTTGTTGTGTTAAATCCACAAACAGAGCCTGCACGTCGTAAACTTTCTAAAAAAGGAATAGCAATAATTGTTGCCATTTGCTGCTTGCTACTTTGCGTGGTATTAGCGCTTTGCGGCGCTTTTTCTTCTAGCGCAAAAAAGATAGTTAAATCACTTGAAGACGGAGATTATGACGCGGCGTATAGTTTGTTTGTAAAGAACTACTCAAACTCCGGCTCGCCAAGGCTTTGCGTTGCATTACGTGAGCGTATGAGCGCGGTTTGCACCGCCTACGCGAACGGCGAAACAGACTATGTTTCGGCAACGACCGAACTTAATACCATAAAAAAGATGGGCATTGGAGAACTTGCCAAAGACGTAGAAGAAAGCATTAAAAAGGTTAAGAAGCTAAAGACGTCAAAAGACAATTTTACTAAAGCCGAAAAGTATTTTACAAAATCACAATACAACCTTGCAATAACCGCCTATAAAAAGGTTATTTTAGAGGATATAAATTATGCCGCCGCCAACGAAAAGCTAGGCACCGCCATTGGCAACTATCGAAATAGCGCGCTAAGCGAGGCTTCTGTTTATGCCGGCGACGGCGATTACGCCAAGGGTGCAGAAATTCTTGAATCTGCTTTGGCAATTCTTGAAAAAGATACGCTTATAGAAAAGCGAATTAAAGAATACAAAAAGTCGGAAGAAAAGAAAGGCAAAAGCGAGATTATAACAGTTGCAGATAAATACGCCTACAAGGGTGATTACGAAGCGGCAATTGATACCATTAACAAGGCTTTTGAAACCAATCCTGAATTAAAAGACGACAAAACTCTTAACGCAAACCGCGCTTATTATATTGATAAATACCTCGCCGAAATCACAGAGGAATTCAACGAACTCGTAGACAAGGCGAATCACACCGACGCCGCCGCACTTCTAAAAAAAGCAGAGACGCTTGTGGGCGAGCAAAAAGAAATTAAAAAACTTCGTGAAGGATTGGATGGCAAACTACCAACCTATCTTGACGACCTAACGCCTACCGATAGCAACGAGTGGACCTTTAGTTCTGAACCTACTCTAGACTCTTTTGGTAACGACCGTAGTGGCGAGGAAAACTGCATAAAACTTAGCACCAACTCTTATGCTAAATACAATCTGGGCGAGGAATACGAATTTTTCAGCGCCTACGTTGTAGCGGCAAAAGATATTGACGAGGCGGTTAAATGCCGCATTAAAACAACCGCTTCCGTAGGCGGCGAAACAAGATACCGCGAATGCGAAATAGGCGCTGACAAATCCGCCCAAGAGTTAAAATTCAACATTTCCGATTGCTCTACTTTAGAAATAGAGGTAAGTGGCGAGGGCGCAAGTGTTATAATGTATAATGCGAATTTAGAGAAAAAACAAGAAACAGAATAAAGATAAGCCGAGGGTTTCGTAAAATCCTCGGCTTAGTCTTTGCAATAAAAAGAGCGCTGCGGATTGCTCCACGGCACTCTTTTTTGGTTTAATTATTTCTTATCGGTTGCCTTTTTCTTTGCAGAAAGGGTAACTACGAATGCGGCGGCAGTCATTAGTGAAACAACTGCGGCAGTAGCGGCACGGCTTTCGCCTGTTTCGGGCGAATCGCCAACAATTACGCCTGCCTCTGCACCGTCTAGTTTAGTACCAACGATTGCAACCTGACCCATCTTCTCTAACTGGAATACGAATTCGTTTTCGTTATAGCCTTCCCAGAAAGCGAGTGGTGTTACAGTACCAAGTTCGTCGATATGATATGCCTCTAAGTCGGTATATCCGTTTACTACAAAGTTTGGCATTGCGTATGCGATTTCTGCAACCGCACCATCGGCAACATTAACCTTAACGCCGTTTCTTGTAAGTTTCATATCGTAGAACACTGCAACCTGTTTATCAGGTGTTGCCATTTCTAGAACGTTGTAGTAATCGCTATATGCTTTACTTGTTGTAATATCCGTTGCGGTAAACTTAAGTCCGCTTTCGTAAGTATCATTTATAGGTGTTACTACAAATCTACCGTCGGTAGTGTGGATTGAATCGTACCAGGTTTCATCGCGGTACTCTTCTTCCTCTTCTACCTCGAAGTCCTCAAGCTCGCCAATCTCTGACCAGTATGGGTCGGTAGATGTTGTAAGTTTGAGAAGCGCTACCTTGGTATCTCCATTTTGATTCTTTTGAACGTTAGCGCAAATCCAGTTGTCAACCTCGTACGCTTCAAGACCAACCACTTCGGTTTTATTTGAAGCATCGCCGATAAGCATTTTGCCTTTTTCGCTCTTCTTAATCGGGAAACGAACCTGAATCATACGCTCGCCTATATCGGTAACAACATTGCCGTAAAGGTCCAAAAGCTCTACCTTGTAAACTGTCTTATCAACAATCTTAAAGTTGTTTGATTCAAGGCTTGACATCTGCCAATTAGTAGCTTTTTCAGGAACAAGTCTTGCGCTAACAGCGTTTGTGAATATATCGTTGTTGTCGAGTTTTACTAAGGAAATCTCGGCTTTGGTTTTCTTATCAATAAAGCTGATAAGTCTATCGTCGCCCTCGTCGCGTTGCATACCCTTAACCTTGGTACCCGTAATCTTTACATCTGCAATAGCAGAAGTAATTTTGTAGGTTCCTTCAGGTGTCTTGAAATACTCTAATTTAGAGAAAGACACGAAGTCTAGTCTTACAAAACGCGCAAGTCTTGGACGCATTGAAATTTCTTTTTTGCAGCCCGACATTTTTTGAGGATTAAAGGTGTAATCCGCCTTTTTAGCAGTGCTTAACTGCTCTTTGCTTTCAAGAACAAAAACGTTAATTTTCTTTGCCCAATACTCCTCAAAACCATAGTTAAACACAAACTCTAACTTAGAGATTGTTTTAAGGTCGCCTAAATCAAAAATCAAAGAATAACCGGTCTTTCCAACCTCACCCTCTTCAAAGGACAAGAAGTCGGTATCTCTACCATTGACAACTGCATCTAAAAGGCTAGTGTACATATTAGAATAGAAAGTATGTCCCCCTGTTTTAAGGTCAATTTTCTCAACGGTTATGTTTTCACGCGAAAGTGCTGAAGAAAGACTACGTGTTTTCATCTTCTGGTTATCCATACCTATAAGGTCGATAGTGTAAAGAAGAACATCGTCGCGAGTTTCTTCAAACACAAAGCGAACGTATCTCATTTCCTTTGCATTTTTGAAGGTCTTGGTAGGATTGATAACGCCATTTGAAGAAACCTTATATGTCCAGATTAGGCTATCTTCATCATAAACACCTTGAAGCATACTTGAAGCATAAACCTTCATTGTTTTAAAGCCGGTGTTATTGTCGATTAAAGCAGAAACCATAATCTCATCTATTTTACTATCGCTACATAGGTTATAAACCATCTCTAAAGTATCGCGGTCTTTGCCCTTAGTGTCAATAGTTCCGTAAGTTTCAAGATTTGTTTCGTAAGTTTTTATACCGTCTTTATCGACGTGGGTAATGCTATCGGTAATGTTTGCGAGTTCTTTTGGTGTTAAGTTCTTCTCGGAAACAGGTGTACGGTCTTTGCCGTTGAGGAAACTAATATCGCAAGGCATGTTTTCCGCGATATTACCGGGCACTCCCCTAACGATAGCCTCTTCTCCCCAAGCGTAAAGTACAGAAAGACGCATATATGGGTGTTTCTGTGCGGTATAAACAGGATTGTTTATTTTCAATACCAACCAGTTGCCTTGTGGCTGTTTACCCTCAGGGAATTCTATAATTTGGCCGTTAGATGGTGGATAATCGTCGGCTGTATAGTGGAATGCAGGTTTTTCAGTTTCGATGTCTTCCCTTGCCTCTACAACGTATACTTCATAGTCGCTGGTGTAGTATGGTTGACTTTCAGCGGCAATACCTTGGAAAACAAAACCATTAACCTGAGTTATTTCCCAATCGGTAAGCTTAAAGTAAATTACGTATTCAGAAGCAGCGGTAATATCGGGAAAGTCTACGTGTTCTCCGTCTAATTCTGCGCCCGTTCTGTCGATAATTGAATTTAATTTGTTTTTATGTGCCGAAGTAACGTCCTTGCCGCCATTCATGGTAGGGTTGGCATTTTTGGAAGATAGTAGGTTATCACCGTAAACCTCGGGTAGTTTTGAAAGATCGCCAAAGGATTTAGTGGTTTTCATTACTTTAGCAGCTTCTGCCGGGTCAAAACTTTCATCTAGGTACTTACCATAAATCTGAAGTTCTTGTATTCTACCGTAAACGTTGTTTTGTATGTTACCTTTTTCATCATAAGATATGGTTGAGTTACCAAAAGCAACATCGGTATTTATTGGATTATAAATTTTAATACCAACGTATCTTGCTACGTCGGACACGCTATCGGTCTTATCAAAGGCAATAACGTTCATTATAGTATCTACGCCCTGCTCTTTACGAGACGTATAGTTATCTATCGTTGCGTAAGGAGTACCATCAAACAAGGTGCCCTTATCGTTGCCGATATATACTTCATACTCACCCGCTGCCCAAATTGGATTAGTTGGGAAAGCGATATTGATGAAGCTTAAATCCGCCTCGCTCTTTAGGTCGTACCAAATGGTTTGGTAACGAACTCTGCCTTTAGTATAATCTTCAAGAGTACCGGTATCTTCATCGTATGCAGCAAACCTGGTGCCAAGCATATTCTGGGTCTTAAAATCGCCATCCGCCATCTTATCACTAGACGACATTGAGCCGTTTGCAGGGGCGGACATAGTTGTATCTGCCCAAGTAGACTTTGCTATAATCGTTGTATCTACGTGGTTTAAGAAATCAAGTCCGTCAAAGTTTAAACCATTGGGGAATTTATGCGAAGTAAGATTAGTAACCTTTTTATAGGTCCAATCGTCTGACGGGTCAGGAATAACCGTACCGAAAGCATTGAACTCAAGTAGGCGAACATAGCAGTTGTTAACATCTGCCGCCTGACCGCTTGTGCCAACCGCTTTGGTTATACGGATACCAACGTATCTTGCGGTAACACCGTTTAATTTATAGTGCTGTATTTGTTTTAAATCGCTGTTATCGCAAATGTAATAAGGTGCGCCGCTAAACAAAGAGTCCTTATCGTCGCCAACAAATAGAGAATATTGTCTTGTCATCAAATCATCTATTGTATGGTGGGAAATATATATGTCGCTAAGGCTTGTATTGCCCTTAAGATTAAGGATAATATCCATATATCTATCGGTGTAATACTTGGTTACGCCGCCCTCTTTATAAGCGAACGGAGAGTCTATGTTGCTACCCATAGCATCAGCCGCAAGCGAACCATCATACAACCTTTGGGGATTGCCTATGCCGGTAGGCTTTCTCTCTGTGCCGTCATAATAATAAGCACTTGTATTTTCTACTACGCTTTCGCCTGTTGGGATAGGTAGGCTTGCACCCTCTTGTGGTGTGCGGGCTGAGATGTCTGCAGTACCTAAAACGCCAAAGCCGAACAAGCGTGGGTAGAGAACGCTTACACCATAACCGCTATACTCACTATAATTGTCGTTAACTGTTGCGGCGGTAATGCGTAGACCTACATATTTTGCGCTAAGTCCAGCCGTTTTATAATGCTGGAAGTAGTTTGCAGAGGTATCGTCATAGGTGTAAATAGGTGTACCGCTAAATAGTGTAGCCTCGTCATCAGATACATATAACTTATATGCAATTTTCCACCTTGTTGAACTATGCTCGGAAACAAAGATATCCGAAATATCGCACTTACCATCTAGTGTATAGGTAATATCTGTATAAGCGGTAGTGCCGTCGCGGTAAATAATGCCGCTAGTACCCTCTGCTTTTGCAAAGGTTCCGCCAATCTTTATACCTGAATTTGCGTTAAGGGTTGTAAGACCCTCTAAAACAGAATAACTAGGTTGTGGTGAGGTATCAAAAACAGGTGTAAAGAGGTTCGCTTGTGCATCGTAAGGGCCTTTGTGCTTAACGCTCATTCTCTTAACAACAGAGTTACCTGCAGGTAAGGTTCTGGTTGTAGTGTCCTCTGCTAATTCAAAGTAGGTGTCGCCGCCCTTTTCACCGTAAACGTTGAATTCATACAGTCTTAAATAACCTGCGTTTGCACTAAGCGATGTGTCGGCTCTTACAGTTTCAAGGGTACGAAGACCTACGTATCTTGCTTTTACAGACTCTTTTAAGTTGATTACCTGTGCTACGGTATCAGAGGTAGCAACGTACGCTACTTTATTTGCCTCGTCCCAAAGTTTTTCCTTATAATTAGAAGCATAAACTTCGTATCTTTGTGCGCGCAAGCCCATATTGCTTGAGTCATTATGGTGAGCTACGTATATCTTTTTAATTGTATCGTAGGTGCCAAGGTCGTATTCTACTTCGTAGTAATAACCGCCTTCGTAAGTTTTAACAACCTTATTGCCACCCTCGGTGATTACTACGCCTATTCCATTAGCATCGTAACCTGTGGCAGTATTGCCATCATACAGATTTTCTCTATTGCTAAGGTCGGTTGCGTTCGGTTGGTTATTGTTATAATACCTTATGTCTACAACAGTATTGTCACCTGTTAATTTTGTACCAATATCCGAAGGTATGTTTTTATCGGTTAAGCGAGTAATCTCTGCATTTGCAATTTCATTATCGTTTTCGCCGTAAACACCAAGTTGGCGGATACGGGGAACAGCATAATTGTCGCCCGCAGTGTTGAAATATCCAAAGGTTGCAGGGTCAAGACATTCTATAATGCGGAAACCGATATATTTTACCTTTAATCCATCGGGGTCTGCAATATTTATAATCTGACGCTTTTTGAGTCCGTTATTAACAACGTGTTCTATACAGTTTTCTGCCTTAAACAAATCGTCTTTGCTGTTTGCCGCATAAATTTCATATTCTTTTGCGCGATTGCCGGCAGTGGCACTTGAGTTTAAGAAAACCAATTTTTTAATGATAGATTTAGGCTGTACTTCAATGGTAAAGTTTACGGTAACGTCTACGTCAACGCCGCCTTCTTTAAACTTAACGCCGCCCTTATCGTAGAATGCATACTCGTGCGTTTTAGCGCCGGGTTGCATAAGCTCAAGGCTTGTAGATGCATCTTCGTCAATAATTGCAGAAACGTTTTTGCCCGATGCATACTCTACGCCGTTACGGTAAGATTTTACACCGATTGAAGTAGAAAGCAACTTCAAATTGCCTTTCTCGGTGGCGGTTAAAAACTCGCCATCGTCGTAACTAACGGTTTCGGGTACAGCCGTACCATATACGTTAAACATATTAAGTCTTGGGAAGAATATATCTACGCCGCTTGCAATATAGCTTTCGTCCCATTTAATGTGTGGGTTGTAAATTTCTATACCAACGTACTTTACACCTGTTAACGCATTTTTGTTGAATGTATAGTTCTGATACTTTTTCTTTGCAGTGGTGTTATCGTACAAGTGGTAGAACGAAGCCTTGTCTTTATTATAAAGGTCTTCGCTTGTGTCTGCGGCAAAAATTGCATAGTTTGCAAGCGCCAATGCGCCTGCGGTTTCACCGCTACCGCCTGCGTGGGCAAGTATAATGTTGTCGATACTCGATTTGCCGGTTAAGGTTAATGTAACTCTAACCTTACGTACGGTACCGTCTAAATATTTTGCCTTTATTGACGAAGCTTGTTTAGATACGTCTTGATTTTGAGCATCTTTAAGCTCGTAATCGTGGAAATAGCCCTTTTTAAGAGTTCCTACGGTTAC
>JAZOQV010000050.1:0-11650 GCA_045656265.1 Acutalibacteraceae bacterium
TTTTTTGAATTTATCGCTTGCAAGTTGGTAGTTTTTGGCAAATTTCTCCTTAAACTCATTCATATTTTCCTCAAAGTGAGTAATATCAATGTTCTGGTTGCGAATTAAGGCTAGTTCTTCGCGATATTTAAGAGAATTGAGTGCCGCATTACGAAGCAAAGTGATTAGCGGAATGAAGAATTGAGGGCGTACAACGTACATTTTAGGATAACGGTATGAAACGTCAACTATGCCGTTGTTGTAAAGTTCATTATCTGCTTCTAAAAGAGAAACAAGCACGGCGTATTCGCAACCCTTTTCTTTGCGGTCCTTGTCAAGTTCTTTAAAAAAGTCCTCGTTTTTGTGCTTGGTTGCGGTGGTTTCCATTTCGTTTTTCATTTCAAACATAATAGAGATAAACTCAACCCCGTCGGGCGAAGATTCTCTATAAATAAAGTCGCCTTTACTGCCTGTTCTGGCGTCGTTATCCTTTTCGAAATAGGCATTTGGGAATGCTGTTGGACGAAGTTTGTTGAATTCTATTTCGCAGTGCTGCTCAAGGCTTTCGCCCACCATTTTGGTAGACTGCTTTGATTTAAAATCTTTATAATGAGCAATTTCTTCGTCTTTAATTTTAAGTTCCGCTTCGTGTTGAGTTTTAAGCGCCTGTTCTTTTAATACCGATTGACCGCGCAATAGTTCCATTTGGTTTTTAAGGTCGGCAATAACTGCATCTTTATCCTGCAAGGCGGTTTTAATAGCGAGGTCTGCATTTGCCTTTTGCAACTCAATATCGCTTTTAAGTTTAACGATTTCGGTGTTTTTATCGGCAAGTTCGCGCTCGCGTTCGGATGCGGTCTTGCTAATCGCTATTTCTATTGCGTTTTGCTTTTCTGTTGCAAAAGCGCGCTCGCGCTCGGCTATTTCTTTGGAAAATTCGTGGTCGCGCACCTGTTTTACAATGGCGGCGTAACCCGATTCGTCAACCTGAAAAACTTCGCCGCATTTAGGGCATTTAATTTCCTGCATTTTTATTCCTCCAAAATCAAGAAATATCATATATTCATTTTAACACATCGGCTTTAAAAAGCCAAGTAAAAATTAAAAGGCGGTGCATTCACCGCCTTTATGTTAAATTTCGAAAATATCGTTATCGTTCGCAACGTCTATCGGGAAAGAGAAGGTGTCGGCAATAGAAAGCATAGCCTCAGGTCCGCCCGGATATTTGTGCGAAAAAATAATTCTGCCCGTTTTACTGCTTCTTAGCTTTTCGATACTGCCTTCTACAAAGTAAGATATTTTAAAATAGTGGCAAAGTTCGGTTACAACCACGTCAACGCCCTCGGTTGAAATTATCTCGGGATAATCGTGTAGGTCGGGGGTAAGGTCGCCCGTGAATATAATACGTTTGCCTTCACATTCAAATAGATAGCCGTAGGTGTCCGCGTTAGCGATATGGTCGGTTTTAATTGCGGTAACCTTAAGGTTTTCGTCGCTGTAAACAACCTCGCCGTTTTTAGCCACTAAAAATGGTAATCTGTTGTGGTCAAGAGGGCGAAAGTGTAGAAGTTTTAACCAGGCTTCAACCCCATCCGGAGCCTCGTCTTCGGGGAAAACGTAGGTTGCGCGAACAGAGGTTTTGTAGGTGGTCATCAGTTTAAGCAAAGAAGAAATCTTGCCAACGTGGTCCTCGTGCATGTGGGTTATAAAAATACCGCGGATTTTAGTGGTATTAAGCCCATTTGCCATCATGTATTCGTTAACGCAAGTACCTGTATCTATGATGTAGAAAAATCCGTTTGTTTCTAATATTACCGACGTGCATTTAGCATCCTTTTCTGCGGCGCCGTGGCTAGTTCCTAAAAATCTGATTTTCATTATAAAACCACCTCGATTTTTTATGTTATAAATTTATCACAAAAAACAACTTAAGTCAATGTATTTGAAACTTTAAATGGCAAAGAAAAGGGTTTTGTTAAAACTGCTCTTTTAAAAAGTTTGCACATACATTATAAAAGAAACAAAAAGGGGGTAAATACCTTATTATATAAATAAAAGTGCGCTTTCGTTTGACATTGAGGACAAAAGGTAGTATAATAATTTCAAATATTTTTTTGGAGGAAAACTAAATGAAAAAGTTTATCGCACTAGTTATGGCAGTTTTAATGACTGTTGCCTGTTTTGCAGGTTGTGGCGCAAAAGAGAACGCTGCAGATAAGAAAGTTTACACAATTGTTTCTGACAATGCATTCGCACCATTCGAGTCTTATGACAAAGAGAGTGGCGAGTATGTTGGTATCGATATGGATATCATCGCAGCAGTTGCTAAGGACCAAGGTTTCGAGTACAACATGATGAACGTTGGCTTCGACCCTGCTCTTGCAAAGGTACAGGCTGGTCAGGCAGACGCTGTTATCGCAGGTATGACAATTACTGACGAGAGAAAAGAAATTTTCGATTTCTCAGACGGTTATTTTGAAGACGGTCAGGTTATGGTTGTTGCTGCAGACAGCAAAATCGCTTCAATCTCTGACCTTAAAGGCAAAGTTGTTGCTACAAAGAACGGCACAATGGGTGCTGAGTACGCAAAAGAGAACGAGAAAAAAGTTGGTTACACCACCAAGGCTTTCGAAGGTTCTAACGAGCAGTATCAAGCAATCATCAACGGCAACTGTGCAGCTTGCTTTGAAGACTACACCGTTATCGGCGATGCTATCAAAAACGGCGTTAAGCTAAAGACTGTTGGCGACAAAATTAACCCAAGTATGTACGGCTTTGCTGTTAAAAAGGGTAAGAACGCTGAACTTCTAGAGATGTTCAACAAAGGCCTTGAGAACATTAAAGCAAACGGCGAGTATGACAAGATTCTAGAAAAATACGGCCTATAATTCTTAAAACTAAAATTACCGAATTAGCACGGTATTTTTGCCGTGCTAATTTTAATTATTCCAGTTCATATCGGAGTTAATTTATTATGGATTTTTTACAAGTTCTAGTAGAAGCATGGCCAATGCTTTTAAAAGGCCTTGGACTTACGGTAGAAATATCTATCTTGTCCTTGCTTGTAGGTATGCTAATCGGCTTACTTTCTTGCTTAATGGGTCTTTCAAAGGCGTTGCCGCTTAAAGCAATATCCTCGGTTTACGTGTGGGTTATTCGCGGTACACCAATGATTGTTCAGGCGTTTATCGTATATTACGGTATTCCCATCATCGTACAGCAGTTTAATCCTAGCTTTGTTATATCCGAGTTTATGGCGGGTATGATTACTTTAAGCCTTAACGCAGGCGCATACTTGTCAGAAATATTCAGAAGCGGTATACAAGCCGTTGACGTAGGTCAGGTAGAGGCTTCAAGAAGTCTAGGTCTGCCTTCGGGTAAAACAATGCTAAAGGTAATATTGCCACAAGCATTTAAAATCACAATACCGTCAATCGTTAACCAATTTATTATAACTGTTAAAGATACTTCCATTCTATCGGTTATCAGTCTAGCAGAAATTTGTAACCAAGCCAAGCAGTATTCGGCAAGCACATACAGGTTCTTCGAAACCTATATTCTTGTTGGTATCGCGTACTTAATAATCATTTCAGGCTTAATGATAGTTTCAAAAATTGTGGAGAAAAAGATTAGTTATGACAGAAAAAGTTAAGGTAACAGGCCTAGTAAAAAGGTTTGACGATTTGGAAGTTTTAAATGGTATCGACTTAACCGTAAATGAGGGCGAGGTTGTTTGCTTAATCGGTCCTTCAGGCTCGGGTAAGTCTACCTTCTTGCGCTGCTTAAACAAGTTAGAGGAATCTACCGGCGGCGAAATTATTGTTGATGGTTTTAAGATTACCGACAAAAAATGTGATATTAACAAGGTGCGCGAAAATATTGGTATGGTTTTCCAACAGTTTAATCTTTTCGCACACATGAACGTGCTTAAAAACATAATGTTTGCACCTGTAGAACTTAAGAAAATGACTACTGCCGAGGCTAGAGATACAGCGCTTGCTCTTTTAGACAGGGTAGGTCTTGCCGATAAAGCCGAGGCATATCCGCATGAACTTTCGGGCGGTCAAAAACAGCGTGTAGCAATTGCTCGCTCGCTTGCTATGAACCCCGATATAATGCTATTTGACGAGCCAACAAGCGCACTCGATCCCGAAATGGTTGGCGAGGTATTACAGGTTATGCGCGAACTTGCAGAGGGTGGTATGACAATGGTTGTTGTTACTCACGAAATGGGCTTTGCAAGGGACGTTGCAGACCGCGTAATATTTATGAGCGATGGTGTTATTGTTGAAGAGGGCTCTCCTGAAGAAATTTTCTCAAACCCAAAAGAACAACGCACCAAAGACTTTTTGGCACACGTTTTATAAAAATTAAACGGCATTTTGACGAAAAATCAAAATGCCGTTCTTTTATTTTTGTGTTGTGTGTAGTTTTGGGCAGCAAACCCAAGAAGAGAAAATTAAACTAATTTAAGCGATTTTTTGTTGGTCCAACCTTGCCTTACGCCACCTTTGGTTGCCGCAACGCCGTAAGGGTATTTGTAGTCGTTAGGGTTTACAATGTCTACAATATACATAGTGGCGTTTTTCTTTTTAATTTTATTGCCGCCGTTACCGCCCCAGAAAATATAACCGTTTACCTTTACTTTGCTACCTATTTTTAAGGGGGCTTTCTTTTTTTTAGGCGTTTTTTCGGTTTCCTTTATAACCTTCTTGTCGTAATCGGTCAACGAAAACTGTTCTATAAGGGTAACTAGCAGTTGCTCGTAACTTAAAGAGGTTGCCCAACCGTCTTCGCGAATTAGTTGGCAAGCGGTTTTGTAGTCTGTTACACCCTTTAAGTTAGCATATCTGGGGTACTGCAAAAACTTATAATAACCCTCTATGCCTTTTTGCAACGAGGCATATTTTCTAAACCTTGCGCTTATCGTGTAATAAGAGCCGTCGGGTCTTTGCTCGTTAGTTTTAAAGGTAGCGTACTTCGTGCCGCAACCCTCTACCCATTTCATACCGAAATAATTGTGGTGCTTTTTAGAAAGTTCCGATTTGCCCCAACCGCTTTCCAAAATCGCCTGTGCTATGGTAAGGCTTGGCAAAATTTTGTGCTTTGGGTAAAGTTTTACTGCGGCTGAACCGATTTTTTTAATAAGGGCGCTATTAGTCATTTGGCTCGCCCTCTTTCATATTCATAACCGCCGCAAGCCCTGCCGCAATACAAGAGGTAACAAGACCCAAAAAGGCAGAGGAAAACTCGCCCTCGGTAACCCCTGTAAAATACATTACGATATTAGCAGAGGCAAAACCAACCGCCGCTTGCAAAAAGGTACGAATAGCGCGTTTTAACCAAATCTTCATAATTATCAATCCTTTATATTTTTTGTTCGTGATACTTTTCCAAGTGCTCTATACGCTCTTTGTGGTCGTCTAATTCTGCTTGCATAATCGGTATTTTAACGGCAAAATTATTATGCTTTTCAACCTTGCTTTCAAGCTGCTGAATACGATAGTTGGTCAATTTTGAAGAGGTTAGTATACCGCCAAAAGTACCAATCATAGTGCCAAAAAGAGCAATTAAAGCAACCATTATATCGGTCATACTTCGTCCGCCTCGCTTTGTGTTTCCTCCCAAATTTGTAAAATAACACCTTCGCCCATTGTATATAGGGGTCTGTATGCTTTATCGTCATTTGGATACTCGGTTTCTACAACTTTGTAAAAACCTTGAGAGTTGTGGATTTCTTCGCTAGTAGTAAAAACGTCTTTGCCATCTATCTTTAAGGGTCTAGGTGTTTTCTTTACTGTGTATTTATCAATAATTTTAAAAAACATTATATTTCACCGCCTATCAAAAATTCGCCTGTGCCACTATTGGTGTAGAATTTATCATTTACTATATCGTACATACCCGCCACACTGTCGCTTTTTCGGTAGCAAGGTATAAAGTGTGCAATAACTGTATCGCCCTCTGTTACTTTAAAATAGAAAAATCTTAAATTGCACATATTGAAAATACCGTTATTTCTAGCGCCATAATAACCATACAATTTAAGCGGTACGGGCGAGGTTTTTCCTGCGGTCATTTTATTAGTGCCGTTGTTAGAAAAACCCCATAACACATTCTCATACCAATAATCGCCTTTGCTATAAACCCTTGTCCTAGTATTCGCTTTTCCGTTTGCCTCTGTTATACCTGTGTAGGTAGTGGCGTAGAATTTCCAACATAGATATTGCTCTTGCCCTACACTACCGCCCCAATTAGAGTTGAAATGCCAATAAGCATCAAGATTAGTATCGTTGGTAGACCACAAGTTTTTATTGCTAGTTGTGTTTGTAGGGAAGTCTGTTACTAAAAACTCAAAATCCACATCATATTCCGATTTGAAATATAAATCGGTTATAATGCACTGTGTACCGCTACTCTCTATATACTCCACTTGCCTGTACTGTGGTGGCAGTATTCCTTTGTTAAGGCTCATTAAAGCACGTCTGCGTTCTAAAAGGCTCATTCTATAAGACCTCCAACTACAACACCGTTTTTAATGTTCAGTTCCCAAGTTTCTCCTTTCGCAAAGGTAGGTGCACCTCCTATATACTTGCTTGTTCCTGGCAAAGTGACTGTTACATCAAGGTCTTCAATGTCTGACAGAGTAAAGGTTAAAGAACACATAAAATCGCCTTCGGGATATTCAATAGATAATTGACTTATTTCTTCTGCATAGTAAATAGTATTGTCGGCAAGTTCAAGTGGATGAATATCGTTAAAAACCACTGTTTTCGTTTTGTCAGCTTTGCTTTCAATATCACTCGCTACAAGATAACCGTTGTCGTTTTCAAGTTCTGATACCTTTGTAGGAATATCCGAACTGTTAGCCTTGCTTTCGATATCTGCCACAAGGAGATATCCGCTATCGTTTTCAAGGTCAGATACCTTTGTGGGAAGAGCCGAACTGTCAGCTTTGCTTTCAATATCACTCGCCACAAGATAACCGCTATCATTTTCAAGGTCGGAGACCTTTGTGGGAAGAGCCGAACTGTCAGCTTTGCTTTCCAGTAACCCGTCCACCTCACTTTTGCTGTAGCAAGGCAAAAGTCTTGAAGCAAACAGCGTGTACGGAACATCTCTTGCGATGGGGTCTCTAACCATGTCAAACCTAAAAAATATCTTGTCGGTTGCGCTTACCGTCTCGGGCAAGGAAAATTCTGCAAACTCTATAAAAGTGTAAGTTTCAAAGTCGCCATTCGTTGGAGGGATATTTTGAATTACCGGATGGTGTATATCTCCAACGCAAACACAGAAGTTTTTAACCTCGGTTAAATCATAAAAACAGTCAAACTTTAATTTGTATTTAGCATTAGGCATCAAAGGCTCGGGATGTTCAATATACAAATACTGCGTAACTTTTTGGGTCAAAGCATCAGAATAATAATATGTCTTGAACATCGCGGTTTCACTTTTGTATTCCTCCACCATGCCACACGAAAGGGCATTATCAATTTCGTCTTTGGTGTAAACTCCATTTAAGTTTGCCTTTTCTAAAAGCATTATGTCGGTTTCGGTTTTTGTGTAAGCGTCTTTAATGCCATAACCTTTAAGGGTGGTAGCATAATCCGCTTTGCTTTGCAAAGTGGCGGCGGTTTCATATAAAATCCTTCTACCATCAATAAGCATGTCGTTCATTTCACGCATGTACTCGTTACTCTTTATTTCAAAACTTTCATTTGCTTGCTCTATGACCTCTTTGGTTTCTTGTAGCACGCCATCTATGTGTTTTGAAAGTTGGTCGCTGTTTTCAACATAGTAAGAAAGTTTTGCCACAGCGGTATCTATGCTAGGGTTTAGTTCCTCGGGTATTTCGTGTGAAGCAACGATAGACGGTTTAATGTCTGCCGAAACTATGTCGGATTTAAAAACAAGTTGGATTTCGCCCACATCGTTTTCCTTGTACCCTTCCAACTGAATCAGTAGGTTGTTAGCAAACATAACACATTGGGGTAAAGGGTAGGTTATCTTATTGTTTTCCGGGTATAATTCTTCGGAAACATAGTCGCCCATACTCAACCTAAAAAAACTAATAACCGATAATAGTTCAGAAGCAAGCGTAAAATCCAGACTTGTAACGTTGTGTTCGCCCTCGTGTCCACCCGAGATGGTGTTAGGGGTAACCGCGCCGTTTGTGTCCACAGTTAAAGAAACTGTTCGCATATAACTCCTCCTTTTTAAAAAATATCGGGAAAACACCTTTGGGCAGCAATATTAAGGCAAGTCCTCCCATATAATAGAGGGGAGTCGGATGCAACGTTGCAGCAACTAATGCAACTTTTATTAAATTTATAAATATTTAACAAATTATTGCAGGCTATTTAATATTTGTGTTATAATATTAAAAGCAAAAAGAAAATAAGAGGAGTTTTTTATGGATAATTTTGAAAATAATAGTCTGAATGGTTTCGATTCGGCAACACCTATGGGCGATAATCCCGAAGAGCAAGAGGATAAGAAGATACAAAAAGCCGAGGAAACAACAGACTTTGTTTTGGTAAATAAAAGCGACGATACTGCCGAAGAAAGAGAACAGAAGGTGGCAAATCCGTTTTTCCCAAGCGGTAATTATAGCGAGCAAACCCCAACTCCTACACCGCCTATTTATGACCCCAAGGTTTCTGCGGCTAAAAACCCACCACAAAAGAAACCGCCTAAAAAGGAAAAACAAGGTGGATTTTCTTTGGGCGCGCTAATTGCGGTAGCGCTAATTACTGCGGTTATTACGTCGGGCTGTTTTTATATATTAAGTAGAATGAATAACGATGCCGCACCGCAAAATATAACCTCGCAAAATAATAAAACCACCGAAAAGGTGGTAGAGATAAATGGTTCTATCGAACAGTTGGCCGAAGCCGCGGCAGAGGTGGCTATGGATAGCGTTGTAGGTGTTCAGACAACCTTTGCGGTGCAAAACTTTTTTAGCGGTCAGTCTACAACATCGGGTAGCGGCTCGGGTGTAATATATAAGGAAAACGGATATATAATCACCAACTACCACGTTATTGCCGACGCTTTGGAGTCTACAAATTCAAGTATTAGCGTATTTTTAAATAACGATACCGAAAAGGGATACGAGGCAGAGGTTATAAATTATAATATCTCTTGCGACTTGGCGGTGCTTAAAATCAACAAAACGGGGCTTAACGCCATAAAGATTGCAAAAACCGAAGACCTAAAGGTAGGTCAGTACGTTGTAGCAATCGGTAGCCCTGCGGGATTAGAGTTTATGGGTTCGACCACCTTTGGTATTATTAGCGGCTTAAATAGGCAAATCGCCACTACCGACGGAAATATGAGCCTTATCCAGACCGACGCGGCAATTAACCCCGGTAATTCGGGTGGCGCTTTGGTAAATACAAAGGGCGAACTCATAGGCATAAATTCCTCTAAACTTGTAAGCACGGGTTACGAGGGAATGGGCTTTGCAATCCCCGTTAATACAGTTGTAGAAATATGCGATAAACTTATCGCTCACGAGGGCGAGGGCGAGGCGTACACGGGTATTGCGGTAAGTTATAACTATACTTCACGCGTATTGCAGTTCTATGGTTATCCAACCGGTGCGGTTGTGGCAGAGGTAGATGAAGGCAGTCCTGCCGAAGCGGCGGGCATAAAGCGTGGCGATATAATAACCAAATTCGGCAACACCGAAATTACGGAGTACACACAGTACGAATCGGCGCTAAAAAGCCATTATAAAGGCGAAAAGGTAGCAGTAGAGTATTACCGTTCGGGTAAAACCTATACCACCACCGTAACCATCGGCACAACAAACTAATAGTAAAAAATAAAACCCACCGAAGAGCATCTCCTCGGTGGGTTATTTTTATGTTATTTATTAAGTTTTTTATCAATGGCTTCGGCGGCGGTTTTGCCGGCGCCCATAGCCAAAATTACTGTTGCGGCGCCTGTAACGGCATCGCCACCCGCATAAACGCCCTCTTTCGAGGTTTCGCCCGTTTCTTCGGTAACGATTATGCCACCGCGCGAATTAACCTCTAACCCCTCGGTAGTGTCTTTAATAAGTGGGTTGGGGCTTGTGCCTATCGACATAATTACGCAGTCAACATCTAAAGTAAATTCCGAGCCTGCCTTTTCAATCGGTCGGCGTCTGCCTGAAGCGTCGGGCTCGCCAAGGGTCATTTCTACGCACTCTATAGCCTTTACAGTGCCGTTTTTAGAGTCGCGTTTGTCTTCGGTTACATTACCCAAAATCCTTTTTGGATTGCATAAAAGTTTAAACTCTATGCCCTCTTCCATAGCGTGCTCGACTTCTTCTTTACGTGCCGGAAGTTCGTCTAAACTGCGGCGGTAAACTATGTAAACATTCTCGGCACCAAGGCGTAAAGCGGTACGCGCAGCGTCCATAGCAACGTTGCCGCCACCAACAACTGCAACCTTTTTAGCCTTTAGAATAGGGGTAGAACTGCCCTCTTTATAGGCTTTCATAAGGTTGCTTCTAGTTAAAAACTCGTTAGCAGAGTAAACACCCTTAAGGCTTTCGCCCTCAATACCCATAAAGCGAGGAAGTCCTGCGCCACTACCAATAAATACGGCTTTGTAACCCATCTCGAAAAGTTCGTCAACGGTAAGGGTTTTGCCAATAACCATATTTGTTTCTATCTTAACACCAATTTGTTTTAGGGTGTCAACCTCTTTTTGCACTATTGCTTTGGGAAGTCTAAATTCAGGTATACCATAAACTAGCACACCGCCTGCAAGATGCAGCGCCTCAAAAACGGTTACCTCATAACCTTTTTTAGCAAGGTCGCCCGCACAGGTAAGACCCGAAGGACCCGAGCCAACAACCGCAACCCGAAGTCCGTTAGATTTTGGTTTTTCTAGCGGCTCTTTGCAGTACTCGTTGTACCAGTCGGCAACAAAGCGTTCAAGCCTGCCAATGCCAACGCTCTCTCCCTTAATACCGCGCACACACTTTTGCTCGCACTGTGTTTCTTGTGGGCAAACCCTACCGCAAACCGCAGGCAAGGAAGAAGACTCTGAGATTATCTTGTAAGCCTCTAAAAAATCGCCCTCTTGCACCTTTTTAATAAATTCGGGAATATGAATTTTAACAGGGCAACCGCTAACGCAGGGCATATTTTTACAGTTAAGGCAACGCATAGCCTCGGCTATTGCGGTTTCTTCGCTATAACCCAACGCTACTTCAGAGAAATTCTTTGCACGTTTTTTGGGGTCCTGAGTGGGCATAGGATGTTTTTCAAGTTGCATATTCGCCATTACTCCGCCCCCTTAAATAAATTGCAGGTATCGTGGTAGGCGTGGCGTTCAAAATCGCTATACATATTGCCTCTGCTCATAGCCTCGTCAAAGTCTACTAAAAATCCGTCAAAATCGGGTCCGTCAACACAGGCAAATTTGGTTTCGCCACCAACAGTTAGTCTGCAACCGCCACACATACCCGTTCCGTCAATCATAATAGGGTTCATCGAAACGGTGGTTTTAATGCCGTGTGGTTTTGTGGTTGCAACTACAAATTTCATCATAATAAGTGGGCCAATGGTAATAACTTCGTCAAAGTTGGCACCGCCTAAAATAGCTTCCTCCAAAGGCTTTGTAACAACTCCCTTTTCGCCGTAACTACCGTCGTCGGTCATAACGGTAAGGG
>JAZOQV010000051.1:0-12591 GCA_045656265.1 Acutalibacteraceae bacterium
CTATGGCAGAGGATATTAGGGTTATCATCATAAAACTTGCCGACCGCTTACACAATATGCGTACTATTGATGCGCAAAGCGACTATAAGCAACGCGAAAAGGCATTGGAAACTCTAGAAATTTATGCGCCTATTGCGCATAGGCTTGGTATCAGTGCGGTTAAAGAAGAACTTGAAGATATTTCAATCGCTCACTTAGACCCAATAGCGTATAGGGAAATAGAGCAGATGCTTGATTCAAGAAAGAAGCATCGCCAACAGTTTTTAGAGAGCATTAGCCTGAAAATTGAAGACCGCGTTAAAAAATTTGTTCCAAATATTACTCTTACGGGCAGGGTTAAGTCTATTCATGGTATATATCGTAAAATGTATATGCAGGGTAAAAACTTTGACGAGATTTATGATATATATGCAGTTCGTATAATAACCGATACTGTTGCAAACTGTTATAACATTCTTGGCGTTATACACGATATGTTTCAACCAATACCGGGTAGATTTAAAGATTATATTTCTATGCCTAAACCTAATATGTATCAGTCTTTGCATACAACGGTTGTTGGTAGAGATGCGCTTCCTTTTGAGGTGCAAATTCGCACATGGGATATGCACCATACCGCAGAATATGGTATCGCGGCGCACTGGAAATATAAAGAGGGCATAGAGGGTAGCGATAAACGTCTTGAAGAAAGACTTGGTTGGATTCGTCAAATACTTGATACCCAAAGAGAAGCAGACGATGCCGAGGATATTGTACAAACCATTAAAAATGACCTTTCACAAGAGGATGTTTTTGCGGTTACACCAAAAGGCGACGTAATAAATTTACCTGTTGGCTCAACTGTTATCGACTTTGCCTTTGCTATTCACACTGCTGTTGGTCAAAAAATGGTAGGTGCCAAGGTTGACGGTAAGATTGTACCTTTAAGCCACGTTATAAGCATGGGTGAGATTGTTGAGATTCTTACTACCAACAACCAAAACCACGGACCTAGCAGAGATTGGCTTAATCTTGCAAAAACAAGTCAGGCTAGAAGTAAAATCCGTTCTTGGTTTAAAAAAGAGCGTAGAGAAGAAAATATCGAAACAGGTAAGCAAGAACTTGAAAAAGAATTCTTGCGTAACGGAATTAAGTTAAACGACGAACAACAAGAAGAATTCCTTTCTGATATAGCAAAACGTCAAAAATTTGCCACTGTGGAAGATTTCTATGCCGCTATTGGCTTTGGTGGATTGCATCTTTCAAAAATAATGCCTCGTATAAAAGAGGATTATAACCGCTCGCAGAAAGCAAATACAGCGCCCGACATTAAGGATATTATTTCTTCTACCGAAAAAACCACTTCGGCAGAGGGCGTAGTGGTTGAGGGTATTGACAACTGCCTTATCAAACTTTCGCGTTGTTGCGACCCACTACCGGGCGATGATATTATCGGCTTTATTACAAGGGGACACGGTGTATCAATCCATAAACGCGATTGTAATAACGTGCCGCGCGACCTTAATAACTGCGAACATCCGGAGCGTTGGATTGGTGCACATTGGGCTAATAACACCCGTAGCGCTTTTAAGTGTCATTTACAGATTACAGCGATTGATAGGCCTACTTTGCTTGCCGATATATCTATTGCAGTTGCAGGTATGCGTATACCATTGCACGCTGTTAATGCGAGGCAAAACCAAAGCGGTAATGCGATTATTGATATAACCATTTCCGCAGAGGGTGTAGAGCATCTTAATAATATTATTAAAAGACTACAAAAAATCAGTAGCGTAATCAGTGTTGACAGAACAAATTGGTAATTAGGAGAAAAATATGAAAGCAGTTATTCAGCGTGTTACCTCGGCATCGGTAAGTGTAGATGGTAATGAAATTTCTAAAATAGGCGAGGGACTTTTCATCCTGCTTGGCGTTAGTGAAGAAGATACCGAAAGCGATGCCGAAATCTTGGCAAAAAAGACCGCCGACCTTAGAATTTTCGAAGATGAAAACGGTAAAATGAACTTATCGGTAAAAGATATTTTGGGCGAAATGCTAGTAGTTTCGCAGTTTACCCTTTGTGCCGACACTAAAAAGGGAAATCGTCCGTCGTTCATTAAGGCTAAAGAGCCAAAAGAGGCAGATAGATTGTATCATTTTTATATGGAAAAGCTTAAAGAAAACGGAATAGATAAAATAGGGCACGGAAGTTTTGGCGCAGATATGCTTTGTAACATAAACAATAACGGTCCTGTTACCATAATTCTTGATACTGAAATTTGGAGAAAATAGTATGCAGATAATTGAGTTTTGGCCTCAAGGTTTTTCGGCTAATTGCTACGCGTTAGTGGATGGCGAGGATATTGCGCTGATAGACGTTGGAACAGCTACCACCGAGGTAATAGATTTCGTAAAGAAAAACAGTAATAATGTAAAATACATCCTTTTAACACATGACCATTTTGACCACATAGGCGGTGTAGAAGAGGTTTTAAAGCATTGTAGCGCGAAAGTTTGCATACACAAAAACGATGTGTCGGGTCTGATTGACAGCACATTCAGCCTTTGTAATATGGCAGGTGTGCGCCAACCGTCAGTTGCTCCCAATATAACCCTTAATGGTGGGGAAGAACTACCCTTTGGCAACACTAAAATAAAGGTGCTTCATACCCCGGGGCATACCGATGGGTGTGTTTGCTATCTTGTAGACGATATTTTGTTTAGTGGAGACACATTGTTTTTCGAAAGCGTTGGTAGAACCGATTTTATTACAGGCGACAGTATGCAACTGCAAAACTCTTTAAAAAAGATTATTGCCTTAAAAGGCGTAAGCAAGGTTTATACCGGCCATGGCGAGCCAACAACATTAGAGCACGAAAGGAAACATAACTTTTTTATAAATCATGAAAATATTTATTAGTGGGCACAAGTTTAATTATGAAACAGAAAAACTTTGCAGAATATTTTTGCCCTTCGAAAAGTTTGAGTTCGTAGAAGATAATAAAGAAGAATGCGACATCGGCGTTATACTCAGCAAGGGTAACGAATATAATATGGTAGCATTCTTAAATCTTCTTGGCAAAGAATGTGTAAAAGAGAAAAACACTCAGCCTTTAAGCGATAAAGAATGTGAACGCGAACTTGCGGTTTTGTTATATAACTGTTTTTGTGAATTAACGGGATATAAATCGAGTTGGGGGATTCTTACCGGCGTTCGCCCTGCGAAACTATATTCGGCATTACAAAAGCAAAATGGGGTAGAGTTTGCCGATAAATATTTTTTAGAAAAACTATTGGTAAGCCCTAAAAAGTTAGAACTCGCAAAAGCGTGTAATAAAGGCGAAGCGGCTATTACGTCTTTATCAAAAGAAAAATCGTTTAGCCTTTATATCGGCATACCTTTTTGCCCAAGCAGATGTAGTTATTGTTCCTTCGTTTCACACTCGGTAGAGCAGGCTAAAAAGTTAATTCCCGAGTATGTAGAGTATCTTTGCCGAGAAATTGAGTATACAGGCAAAATTGCAAAAGATTTAGATTTAAGGTTAGAAACTATTTATATCGGCGGTGGCACACCAACAAGCCTAACTGCAGAGCAGTTAACAAAAATAATGGAAACAGTAAAGAAAAACTTTAACCTAAATTATCTGCGTGAATATACTGTAGAAGCGGGCAGACCCGATACGGTAACTTATGAAAAACTTTTGGCAATAAAAAATGGTGGCGCGGATAGAGTAAGTATAAATCCGCAAACTATGAACGACAACGTGCTTGAAACTATTGGTAGAAAGCATACGGTAAAGCAAACCGAAGAAGCGTTAGCACTGGCAAAAGAGATAGGTTTTAAAAATATAAATATGGACCTTATTGCAGGGCTTCCAAGCGATAGTTTAGAAAGCTTTAAAAATACTGTTGATAGGGTAGTAGATATGGACCCCGAAAGCATAACCGTACATACCCTTTGCCTAAAGCGTTCTGCTACGTTAAATGGGGGCGACCTTTCTTGGCTAAAAGATGGCGATACTGCGTCCAATATGGTAGACTATGCAAAAGAAAAACTAGAAAAAGCCGAGTATTATCCATACTATATGTACCGCCAAAGTAAAATGGTAGGAAACTTGGAAAACGTCGGTTATTCTAAAGTGGGGTATGAGGGTTTATATAACGTTTATATTATGGACGAAACCCACTCTATACTTGCTTGTGGTGCTACCGCAGTAACAAAATTGCGTAAGTATAATGATAACGTTATAGAGCGCATATATAATTTTAAGTATCCGTATGAATACATCAGCCGTTTTGAAGAACAAATGGCAAGGAAGGAGCGGATATATAGTTTTTATGGAGAACAGAATAAGTAGAATAAATAATTTTTTAATAGACGATACATTAGGGTATATAGAAAAGGTTGAAGACGAGTATCATAAAAGAATTCATTTGGCGGTAGACACTGTTCTACAAACAAAGAGGCGTATAATATTGCTTGCGGGCCCGTCGGCTTCTGGCAAAACCACAACGGCGCACTTAATATGTAAGTATTTGAAAGAGGCGGGTGTCCATTCGGAAATTGTTTCTTTGGACGATTTCTTTTTAGAGCAACACCAAATGCCTTATGATGAGCAGGGTGTTATTGATTTCGAGTCTGTACATTCATTGGATACAGACGGCATAATTAAAGCGCTAAATGAAATTAACGAAACAGGCAAAACCGAACTACCGGTTTTCAACTTTAAAACAAAAAGTCGTGAAACTTTAACTAGACCTATTGATATTGGCAAAAGTGGTGTGGTAATTGTGGAGGGGTTACACGCGCTTAATCCCTTAATTGCCGACTGCTTAGATAATAGTAAGGTTTTAAAATTATATATAAGCGTAGTTTCGTCTTATATAGATAATGATGGTAACGAATTGTTAGAAAGCCGAAATATTCGTTTAATGCGTAGAATGTCGCGAGATATTTTATATAGGGCATCTACTCCGACAAGTTGCTTAAAACTCTTTTCAAGCGTTGTCAGGGGCGAGGATAAGTACCTTTGTCCCTTTAGGGATACAGCCGAAATTGAATTATGCTCGTTCCACGATTATGAAATTTGTCTGTTTAAACCCTTATTGTACGATAAACTGTTAAACCTCGGGCGCGAGGTTGAAAACTACGATAGGGTGCAAAAGATAATTGCTGCTATGAAAGATGCAGTAGAAATAAATCAAAGCGTTGTGCCAAAAAACTCGCTTATGCAAGAGTTTATCGGGTCTTAAAAAAGAAAGGAAGGTATATATGGGATTTTTTGAAGATACTATCACAAAAGCAAAGGAATTTGCTGCAAAAACGGGTGAGGTAGCAGAAGACGTAATATCGGTGCAGAAGTTAAGAATTAAATTAGCGAACTTAAAGAATGAACTTCGCAAGAATTACGAACTACTAGGTCAATACGTTTATAACGAAAAGACAAATAATGATGATAACGCCGAGGCGATTACTGCCTTAGTAGAAGTTATCACAAAACAAAAGGACGAAATTGAAGAAATAAACAAAGAACTTGTTCTGTCCAAAGGTGGCAAGCTTTGCAGTTGCGGTGCAATAAATACAGATACCGCACAGTTCTGCCAGAAATGCGGAAAGGAATTTTAATTTTAGACTATGGAAAAGAAGTTAAAAATAGGAATAGTGGTTGCTGATAATGACGAGTATGCGCCAATTGTAGATTATGCAAGGCAGAATGGCGGTATAGAAAAGAAATTAAAGTCGTTTTTGGGCCATGAAATACCGTTTGGCAGTAATACAATACGTACCGTTTTGTGCGGCATAGGCAAGGTCAATGCCGCAGTTGCCACCACTCTTTTAATAGAAGAGGGTGTGGACATGCTGGTTAATTTCGGATTATCAGGTGGAATTAACGGAGTTAGCAGAGGCGAAACGGTTGTTGCAACAAGATTTTTAGAGCACGATTTCGATTTAACTCCGTTAGGTTACAAAATCGCAGAAAAACCTAATCAGACCTACATATATGATGCAGACGAAAGATTAGTGGATTTATTTAAAACCTGTTATAAAGGGATAAAAAGCGGAACGGTTGTTACGGGAGATAGTTTTATTTGTGATGCTAACGTACGAGATATGTTAAGAGATAAGTTTGACGCAATCGCTTGTGATATGGAAACTGCCGCAATAGCATACCCTGCATTTTGCTTCGGAGTGCCTTTTGTATCGGTTCGTCGTATATCAGATGATGCGGGCGAGTCGGCTACAAGCGATTATAGAGAGATGAATAGCCTTGCCGACAGTAGCCTTATGGAAATTGTTTTTGACGCGTTAAAAGCCTTTAATTATGCGGAATTTTAGCCTTTAATGTGCATAACGTGCAAAATCCTTGTGCATTATGCACAAATTGAAGTACTAAATTTCGTCGTAACCTTAAAATATTCGCGCCACCACTTGATTTTATTGGCTTTTTGTGGTACAAATATATTGTGCTTATAAAGCAACAAACGGCGCACATATAGTGCGTAACGTAATTTTTAGGAGGACTATTAAAATGAACAAGACAGAATTTATCGCTTCAGTTGCAGAAAAAGCTGCAATCAGCAAAAAAGACGCAGAGAAAGCAGTTGCTGCTTTCATCGACACCGTAACAGAAGAACTCAAAAAAGGTGGCAAAGTTCAGATGGTTGGCTTTGGTACTTTCGAGGTTAAGAACCGTCCTGCAAGAACTGGTAGAAATCCTCAGACTAAAGAAACCATTCAAATCCCTGCATCAAAGGCTCCTGCTTTCAAGGCTGGCGCTGGCTTTAAAAACGCTATAAAATAATTAAAGCTAAAAAACCGCCTTTTAATTAAGGCGGTTTTCTTTTGAGGAAAGTTATGAGATTAGATAAATATCTTAAGGTATCACGTATAATAAAACGTCGCACGGTTGCCAATGAGGCGTGCGATAGCGGTAGGGTTTCGGTAGGTGGTAAGCCTGTTCGTGCCTCTTATAGCGTTAAGGTGGGGGATGTAATAGAAATCGCTTTCGGTACCCACACCATTAAAGCAGAGGTTTTAAGTGTAAACGAGCACGCTAAAAAAGAAGAAGCCCCTTTAATGTATAAGATTATAGAATAATTTGGTTTACGTGAATATAAAAAAACTCCTTTTCATATAGTTTACAGTAGTAAATTTATATGTAAGGGGTTATTTTTATGCAAGAAAAGCCACAGAGCAAACCTCAAAACGCTATTTTAGAAAATTGTAAACGACTAGTTCTTTCGGGTGTTAATGATATAATTGCATTTGACGGGACTGCTATAAGCCTTGATACAGAACTCGGACGTCTTGAAATAAGGGGCGAGGGAATGCGTATAGACACCTTTGATACCACGGCCGGAGATATGTGCATAGAAGGGTATATTTATGCTTTAGTATACACAAAGGCTACAAAGCCAAACGGTTTTATAAAAAGGGTATTTAGATAATGCGACTTGATTTTTCTAACTTTTGGCAAATTCAGACCTTAGGCTACGCTGTGCTAGTGGGTGTTATACTTTGCCTTTCTTACGACGTTGTTAGGTTTTTTAACAAACTAACTAAACCTAGCGCTTTAGTATTAGCAATAGTCGATACCCTTTATTGGATATATGCCGCCGTCGTTAGCTTTTGTTTCTTTATGCTTTTTTCGAAAGGCGTAATAAGACTTTATGCATATTTTGGATTTTTTGTAGGCTTTTTGGTTTGTAGAATAACCCTTTCAAAACTATTTATGTTGGCTTTAAATTGGTTGCAAAGCGTTGTTAAGTTTATATCTTATTGGCTAAATAAACCGATAACTTTATTTGGAGAATTTATGCAAAAAAATAGCAATAAATTCAAGGGAAAGATACCTAAAATTAAAAAATGCTTAAAAATATTCAAAAAAATTAAAAAAATAGATAAAAAGTTGTAAAAAAGCCTTGAAACATAGTGTAAGTGTGTTGTATAATCGTTAAAGAAATATACATAAAATAAAGGTGCTTAAATGAAAAGTTATTTGTTTAGGTTTGCGCTATTGGGTTTTGCAATATACCTTGTATGCAATTGCATAAAATTGCAGGTAGACCTTGTTAACGAAAAACAACTCCTTCGCGAACAAAGGCAACAGAATGCTGAAATTCAGTTGGAAATAGATAGGCTTAATAATCTTATAGAAAACGGCGACGATGCGGATTTTATAGAAGACGCCGCAAGAGAGCGCTTGGGCTTTGTGTTCCCAAACGAAGAAGTTTATAAAAGCGTTACGGGCAATTAGCTCTAACGGTTAATTTTGAGGAGGATAACCTTAGTTTATGCAGTTAGTTGTAGGCGATATTGTTGAGGGTAAAGTTACCGGTATAACCAATTTCGGTGTGTTTTTAGAAATTGGCGAGGGTAAAACAGGTATGGTGCACATTTCAGAGGTAGCACAAACCTACGTTAATCAAATTAGCGACCACGTTAAGGTGGGCGATGTGGTTAAGGCAAAGGTTTTAACCATATCAGACGAGGGCAAAATCAGTCTTTCTATAAAAAAAGCGCAAGAACCTAAAGAGGATAAAGGCGAACGCGCACCTAGAGAAAGAAAACCACGTCCAAGGACTGCTCCTGCAAAGCCGGACATGTCTTACGTTTGGACCTCTAAAAAAAGCGAGCCTTCAAGTTTTGAAGATATGATGAACAAGTTTAAGCAAACAAGTGATGAAAAATTTTCTGACTTAAAACGCAAAAATTTTGAAACACGCCGTCCCCGTCGCGGCTCTGGCGATAATTTTTAATTAGTTACATAATACGGGGCATTATATGCTCCGTATTTATATTTTAAAGGGTTAAAGGTATAAATATGATAAAAGAAATTGATACCAAAAGAATAGAGCAAGCGGTTGCAGAGTTATGTATCCAGACCAATAAAATCTTGCCAACGGATTTGTGCAATGCAATATCTTGCGCTAAATGCAGTGAATGTTCGGATTTGGGCAAGGATATACTTGAAGATTTAGAAAAAAATATAGAAGCGGCAAAAGAACTTGATATACCTGTCTGTCAAGATACGGGTATGGCGGTTGTGTTTATAGAAATAGGCCAAGACGTGCACCTTGTTGGTAAGCCTTTAAAAGAGGCAATAAATTCTGGTGTAAGAAAGGGCTATTGTGAAGGACTATTACGCAAATCGGTTGTTAGCGACCCGCTTTTAAGGGTTAATACCGATGATAATACCCCTGCTATTATACATACCGAAATAGTAGAGGGCGATAAAATAAAACTGACCGTTGCACCAAAAGGCTTTGGCAGTGAAAATATGAGTAGGATATATATGCTAACACCTGCCGCAGATAAGCAGACCATTATTGATAAAGTGGTAGAAACTGTAAAACTTGCGGGCGGTAATCCTTGTCCGCCAATGGTAATAGGCGTGGGTATTGGCGGCGACTTTGAACTATCGGCATATCTTTCTAAAAAAGCGCTATGCAGACCCATATCGGTACCTAACTCTAACCCGTTTTATGCCGAATTAGAAGAAGAAATTTTAAATGCTGTAAATAAAACAGGTGTTGGACCGCAGGGCTTTGGCGGCAGTACAACAGCTTTGTCAGTTGCTATCGAGCAGTACCCAACCCACATCGCAGGGCTACCCCTTGCAATAAATATAGGCTGCCATGTTACAAGGCATAAAACAATAGTTATAGAATAATGGAGAAATAATGGAACTTTTAAATTTTTCGGCACCCTGCCTTTTTGGTATAGAGGGTGTCTTGGGCGATGAATTAAAACGTTTGGATATAAAAGACGTTACTGTAAATAACGGTAGGGTTGATTTTAAAGGCGATATGGATATATTGGCGCGAGCTAATATCTGCTCGCGTTATGCCGAGCGTATTCTAATAAAGGTGGGCGAATTTAAGGCAACTACCTTTACTGAACTTTTTGATGGTGTTGCGGCACTCCACTGGGAGCGTTTTATCGGTAAAAATAATGCTTTTCCCGTAAAAGGGTGGAGTATTGATTCGGCATTGCACAGCATACCAGATTGTCAGTCAATCATCAAAAAGGCTATAGTAACAAGGCTTTCAAAAAAATATGGCATAAGTTGGTTCGAAGAAACGGGTGCGATAATACCTATCCGCTTTTCGATATTGAAAGATACAGTTTCGGTTACTATTGATACCTCTGGCGAGGGCTTGCACAAGCGTGGATATAGGCGCAATTCTAACGACGCGCCGCTTAAAGAAACACTTGCCGCGGCTATGTGTGATATAGCAAGAATTTATCCCGATACAAAGCTTTTTGATACCTTTTGTGGCTCGGGCACTATACTTATAGAGGCGGCTTTGAAAGCGACGAATATAGCTCCGGGTCTGCGCCGAGCATTTATATCAGAGCGTTTCCCGTTTGTTGATAGCGCTAGTTTTAGTAGGGAAAGAATGCGCGCGCAAGATTTGGTGCGCCATAATATAGACTTTTTGGCAACGGGCTATGATATAGACCCAAAAGCTATAGAATTAACCTTGGCAAACGCTAAAAAAGCAGGCGTCGAAAAGTACGTAAAAGCCTCTATTGCCGATGTTAAAGACTTTAAGTTGCCCGAAGGCAGAACCCTCTTAATAACCAATCCGCCTTATGGCGAAAGACTTTTGGACGTTAGGGCGGCAGAGGAACTTTATAGAACAATGGGCGCGGTTTTTGAAAGGTCAGAAGGCAAAAAATATTACGTAATAAGCCCGCATGATGAGTTCGAAAAAATCTTTGGCAGACCTGCAGATAAGCGCAGAAAACTTTATAATGGTATGATTAAGTGTCAACTATATATGTATTTTAAATAAAAGTAGGGTAGAAGAATGAAAAACGTTTTTATTATCAATCCCAATGCAGGCAAAGGCGAAACCCAAAAGCAACTTGTAGTAGAATTAAAGAAACGCGGAATAGAATATTATGAGACTAAATATAGTGGCGAGGGTACAGAAATTGCTAAAAGACTTGCCGAAAGCGGAGAATCGATACGCTTTTTCTCTTGCGGCGGTGAGGGTACTAACTATGAAGTGATTAACGGAATAGTAGGTTTCCCTAATGCAAGTCTTGGTATAGTCCCTTGTGGTAGCGGAAACGATTTTCTTAAGCTCTTCGGCAACATCGAGCCTTTCCGTGATTTAGATGCGCAACTTGAGGGAAAACTTTGCTATGTAGATTTAATAAAGGTTTCGGCAGAAGGGCAGACCTTTTATTGCATCAATTCTTGCTCGGCAGGTATGGACGCTATGGTTTGCGAAAACGCCGATAAATTCAAGAAAATACCAGGTGTTAGCGGTAAAACAGCGTATATGCTTGGTGTTGTTCAAACATTCTTTATGCCTTTCGGTAAAAAGATAGATTTTACTATTGATGGTAAGGAATATAAAGATGTGCCAAGTCTTTTTGCAGTATGCGCTAACGCGCCGTTTTATGGTGGTGGATACAAATGTGCTCCAAGCGCTAACCCGTCGGATAATACTTTAAATTATAGTATTATTTCTACCCGTTCAAGACTTAAAACCATAACGATACTCGGTAAGTATCGTAAGGGTACACATGTTGATTTGCCGTATTGTTTAAGTGGCGAATGTAAGTCTATGACCTACTCTTGCAATACCCCGTTTACTATAAATATAGATGGCGAGGTTTATCATTTTAAAGAGGTTACGTGCGAAATAGTTGAAAATGCTTTGGCGCTTTCGGTGCCCGAATCTTCATTAGACTCTTTTGGCGAAACAGTAAATTTTGTCGAAGAAAGCATAAATTACATATAAAAATCATATAATCAATTGATATTAACAAAAATTTTTCAAATAAATTCCAAATAACACTTGATTTTTTCTGAAAAAGGTATATTATATATATTAGCACTCAAGGTGTTAGAGTGCTAAAACACCTTGAGATAATTATTATAAAACGGAGGAATAGTAATGACTATTAAACCATTAGCAGACCGTGTTGTAATTAAAATGGTCGAAGCAGAAGAGAAAACTAAAAGCGGTATAATCCTAGCCGCTGCAGCTCAAGAAAAGCCTGAAATTGCTGAAGTTGTAGCAGTAGGCCCCGGTGGTATCGTAGACGGTAATGAGGTTAAAATGACTTTAAAAATAGGCGATAAAGTGCTTATTAGTAAATATGCAGGCACAGAAGTTAAGGTTGATGGCGTAGAATATAGCATCGTGCGTCAGTCTGATGTTCTTGCAATAGTAGAATAATAGGAGGAATAAGTTATGGCAAAGGATATTATTTTTGGCGAGGAAGCCAGAAAAGCACTACAAGCAGGTGTTGATAAACTTGCAAATGCCGTTAAGGTTACATTAGGTCCTAAGGGTAGAAATGCAGTTTTAGATAAAAGATACGGCGCACCACTTATTACTAACGATGGTGTTACAATTGCAAAAGAGGTAGAACTTGATGACCCGTTCGAAAATATGGGCGCACAATTAGTTAAAGAGGTTGCTACCAAAACAAACGACGTTGCAGGCGACGGTACTCCAACTGCTACCGTTTTAGCACAGGCTCTTATATGCGAGGGTATGAAGAATGTTGCTGCAGGCGCAAACCCAAAGGTTGTTAAAAAAGGTATTAAACTTGCAGTAGATGCTGCAGTAGAAGCAGTTAAG
>JAZOQV010000052.1:0-19236 GCA_045656265.1 Acutalibacteraceae bacterium
TGAAACGCCCAAAAGCGTTTCAAAAAGCCACCTTATATGTGGCTTTTGCAAAATCAAACCCGTTTGTTTGATTTTGCAGAACAATCATTTCAATGGTTATGGTCAAATTTTCTTTGAAAATTTGTGATAAAATCTAAGATTATATGTCGAAACAGTTTGTTTCGACCATCCGTATCCATTATATCAAAGAATAACAGAGATGTAAAGAAAAAACTTAATTCGGACTATAATTTTCAGATTTAAGAGTTGATAATTGCCTTTTGCCGATAAGACTTATATGGTCTGTTTTACGCCTTGCCGTTTCACGTGAAACATTGTGCAGAAATCGGTCGAAATACCGCTTAATTACTGGGTTTTTGCACATATTTAGCAACCTCTGTTTTGCTATAATAATGTGTTAAAATCTCTGTAAATTTGCTTCCTTGTTTAGCAAAATAATTAGCGCCATTTTGGCTAAGCCCCACCTGATGTCCGTATCCTCTTACAGTAAACACGAGGTGGGTTTTGGTTAAGGTTATATCAAAATTGTTAGAGCGCAGACCAAACATTCTGGCAAGGCTTGGTCCCGTTATCTCTTTTTCGCCGATTATTGCCTTTAAAACGTTTCCGCTGTCGGTTCTCTCTGCCTTTGCGGACGCTAATTCCGTGGCGGTAATCCCCTCTGCTTTTAAAATTCCGTTTGCCTCGGCTAAGGTCAGTTTTTGTTCCGACAAATATCCGTCTGCCAGTTTATCGCCCTCGCTTAAAACGGGTACCAAATAGGGAAGCGGACTGTTCCAAACGTACTTGCAGTCCTCTGTTTTGCCCGCCGAAATAGCGTGATAAACCGCCAAAATAGGCTCGTCTTTGTAAAGAACGCAGTAATCATATACCTCATCTAAAAGGGATTCTAGTTTCTCGTTGTATTTATCGGCGCTACTCCCCCAATTTTTATACGCTTGCTCTCGCGTTATATACTTTTGGCTTGTCTCAGGCTCGGTAGTAACGTCGTATTCTTCTCCTGCATTTGCCTTCATTCTGTAAAGGGTGTAGGTTTTTGCGGCAACTATCTGCGCTTTTATGGCTTCATCGTGATATAGCATGGGGCATTCGCCCGCAACAACGCCATATATATATTCCCTCAGTTCTACCTTCTCAACCGTATCTTTTTCTATATTGTAAAGCCTTACATACGTGTTATATACGAACTCTTTACCATCGCTCGTATTATTCTGCGAAGTTTCGGGCATAGAAACGAAACCTGCCTGTGTCGGCTTCGTTTTTTCTGCTTTTTGCATACTCACCAGCGGCACTAACAATATCGTTAAAGTAAGAACTACTATCGAGAATAAATTTAATCCTTTCATGGCATGGTATCTCCTTAAAAATTGTTGACTTTTATAAACGGTTATTATATACTTGTTTATATAAATTATATGTGGGTTGTCCACTAGAAATTACTGAGAGGTTTTAAAACTATGCCACATAAACATATTTTGCAGATTTTTTCTGTTTGTACTGTGATTGCCGCGATTTTGCGCTTTGCACAACTTTTCTTTACTATTGACGGTGCTACCGGTTTTTCGGTACCCGGCAGCTACGAAAAGGTAAATATTATAGTTTACGCTTTATTGCTTCTTTTAATAGTAATTCCTACGTTTTTTAGCGCAGTTTCAAGCAACAGGCAACCAACCAGGGCGCCAATTCCCAAAAGTTTTCCGCTTTTAACAGTTGCTAATTTTTTGATTGCAGTTTGTATGCTAGCCACTGCGGGATATAAATTTCTTCTTTTAGAAACTTATTCTTTATTGGGTTTACTAGAGTTGTTTTTGTTGTTGGCTTCGGCAATTTGGTTTATCCTTTACGCATCAGCCGGCTTTGTAAAAATCAAACTTCCCGTAGTGCTTTCTATTGCACCCGTTCTTTTATACCTATTTAAGTTAATTTCAATATTTATAAGCCATAACGGGCTTGCAAATATCTCGGAAAACATTATATTAACCTTGTTTTTATGTTCTATGCTTTACTTTTTCTTACTACAAAGCAAAATTCTTTGCAAGGTTGTAATTCGCAAATCAAGCAGACACATTTTCCCCGTAGCAATCCTTACTTTTATGCTAATGGTAATAAGCAATATTCCAACACTGCTTATCACTCTAATCGGCAAATCTGATATTCTGCACACTTCAAGTGCGATTAATTTAGAATATATAGTTGTAGGCGCTTATGCACTAATGTTTACGCTTCAACTTTATTCTAAAAACAAATGGCCCGCATCACACTATCAGCACTCAACCGAACACATGGAAACAAACGAGCCAAATCCTAACAACACTTTTGTTATGGAACAAAAAGACGAAGAAGAACAATAAAAGCGTAAGGGCTATGTAGCAATTTCTGCCACATAGCCCTTACTTTATGGGGATGAATATGGGTGGGTTAAAGTAGTTATCCTTTTAAAAGGTTAAAAGGGGAATAAAGGACAAACCAAAGTAGCGATGGATATGTGGTTAGTTATCGCTAGGAAATATAAACATTATTGAAGCATTACCAAGATATTTGGCTTTGATTATGGCATAAGCAAACACGGATAATCCAAACCTGATTTTAAAGAGAGGATTTTCGCCTTTGCTTAGGGAGTGGCTTGTCCTTTGATTTAATTTTAGCCTAATTTTCTTTATTTGCCAAGCAAAACCGATTTACATAAAACACAAGAAAAACCGCTGTAATTACAAATTACAACGGTTTTTTTGATATTTTAGCGCTTATTCTTGGGAATTGTGGCGGAGTTTGCGAAATCTTTTTAATTTTTACAAATACTCGGTTGCTTTGGTCGGGCAAAGTTTCGTTTATTTGTATAGCCTTTTCGCCGCCTAGTTTTTTAATTGCAGACAGCGCACCATCAAGTTCTTCGGGTGCGGTAGGGCCTTTCATAGCCACGAAACTGCCGCCTTTCTTTACGAACGGCAAGCAATATTCGCTTAAAACGTTAAGTCTTGCCACAGCGCGTGCGGTTGCTATATCGTATTTTTCGCGGTATTGTGGCATTTTTCCTGCATCTTCGGCACGGGAATGTAAAGTTTCTACCTCTAACCCTAAATCGCTTGCAACCTCGTTTAAAAAGGTAAGACGCTTATTTAAACTATCCAAAAGGGTAATCTTTATATCAGGTCTTGCGATTTTAAGCACGAGTCCCGGGAATCCCGCCCCTGTGCCTACGTCAATAACCTTGGCATTTTGCGGAATTTCATTATGTTTTAAAAACAAAAGGCAATCGTAAAAATGCTTTATAATTATCTCGTCGGGGTCGGTTATGGCGGTCAGATTCATTTTGCCATTCCACTCGACAAGCAGTTGGGCATAGCGTTCCAAACGATTTGCGGTTTCTTCGGTTAAAGTATAGAAACCCTCGCAAAGCGACGCTAAATAGGTATATCTTTCGTTCATTATTTTTTACCTTTCAACTTTTGTAAGTAAATAAGTATAACCGAGATGTCGGCAGGGGAAACACCCGAAATACGCGATGCCTGTCCAACCGAGATGGGTTGCACCTTTTTTAGTTTTTCGATAGCCTCTAGACGTAAACCCGAAATATCCTCAAAGTTAATATCTTTCGGGAACATCTTATTTTCAAGGTGTTTTAGGTCCTCTACCTGAAGCATTTGGCGCTTTATATAGCCCTCGTACTTGATTTCTACCTCAACTTTATCAACTATATCACGCGGTAATTCGGGACGTTCTTTATCAAAGGGCGCTAAATCGTCGTAGTTAATTTGTGGTCGGCATAGAAGTTCCGAAAGTTTCACACCGGTATTAAGCGGCGATGTTTCACGTGAAACAAGTAAATCGTTTACGCCGCTTTTTGGCGAGATTACTGTGTTTCTTAAGCGTTCAATCTCTTGTTCTTTTAGCGATACTCTATTAAGATATGCTTGCCATTTTTCTTCACTGATAAGCCCGTTTTCATACCCTTTTGCCATAAGTCGCTCGTCGGCGTTGTTTTGGCGAAGTAATAGGCGATATTCACTTCTGCTTGTCATCATTCGATAAGGGTCGGTGCAACCTTTAGTGCAAAGGTCGTCTATAAGCGTGCCGATATAGGATTCACTTCTTGGCATAAGCATTGGCTCTTTGCCTTGTAAGTCTCTTGCAGCATTGATACCCGCAATAAGTCCTTGCGCCGCCGCCTCTTCATAACCCGACGAACCGTTGAATTGACCTGCGCCGTAAAGACCCTCAAATCCCTTTATTTGCAAGGTTACTTCTAGTGCTTGTGGGTCAATACAATCGTACTCGATAGCGTAGGCATTTCGCATAATCTTGCAGTTTTCAAGTCCCTCGATTGAATGGTATATTTCTATCTGTACTTCCTCGGGCAGAGAGGAGGACATACCCTGTAAGTACATTTCCTCGGTGTTGTCGCCACAAGGTTCTATAAACAACTGATGCCTTTGCTTATCGGCAAACCTAACAATTTTATCCTCAATACTTGGGCAATAGCGCGGTCCAACACCCTTAATATCGCCCGAAAAGAGTGGGGAACGGTGTAGGTTGTCTAAAATAACCTGCTTGGTTTTATCGTTGGTGTAGGCGATGTAGCAAACTGCATCGTTTCTAGGGGTATAATCGGTTGAGTAACTGAATGGCACAATTTCTTCGTCGCCATACTGAATTTCCATTTTAGAAAAATCTATACTGCTTTTAAGAACCCTTGCCGGTGTACCGGTTTTAAAGCGGCGCAAGGGGAGACCGAGTTCTAATAATTTCTCAGATAGGCGATTAGCAGGGAATGTTCCGTCAGGACCGCCCTCAAAATTAACCTCGCCAACGAATATTTTACTTTTAAGATAAACGCCCGATGCGATTATAACCTTTTTAAAAATGTATTCTGCATTAAGGTTGGTAAAGAGGTGCCAACCATCGCTTGATTGCTTAATATCAACTATTTCGGCTTGTTTTAGAAGTAGATTTGGCTCGCACTCTAAAACGTGTTTCATATATTCGGCATAGGCGCGTCTGTCAATCTGAGCGCGCAAAGAGTGAACCGCAGGACCTTTACCGCGGTTTAGCATACGACTTTGTAGGGTAGTTTTATCCGCAGCTTTACCCATTTCGCCACCGAGAGCGTCAATCTCGCGCACAAGATGGCCTTTTGCCGTTCCACCAATAGATGGGTTGCAAGGCATATTACCGACCATATCTAAGTTAATTGTAAATATTACGGTAGAAAAGCCCATTCTGGCAGGGGCTAGCGCCGCCTCAATACCGGCATGACCTGCACCGATAACCGCTATATCATATTCTCCTGCAAAATAACTCAAACCAAACACTTCCAAAATAAAGATATTTTTGCATAAAGGATATATTCGTGTTTTGCCTTACAAAACCACAAACTTTCCCTTTTACCTTATTTTATCAAAAAAAACACTAGTTTGCAAGATTTTGTTTTTAAATAAAAAACCTCCCTCAGAAGAGGGAGGTATCAGTTCCTGTTTATTCCTCAGTTTTTGCTTCGGCAATAATCTTTTGGGCTTCTTGGGGTGGTGCTTCTTCGTATCTTGCAAATTCAATCTCGAAGGTTGCAACGCCCTGAGTAATTGAGCGTAAGGAAGTAGCAAAATCGCCCATTTCTGCCATTGGCACTTCTGCCACGATTTGCTTATGTTTAGCATCAATCGGGTCCATACCAAGAACTCTGCCGCGGCGCTTTGTAATATCGCCTATAACATCGCCCATATAATCGTCGGTAATCTTAACCGTTAGCGTGCCAACGGGTTCTAAAATAGTTGGACTCGCCTCGGGGATACCTGCTCTATACGCAAGGCCTGCGGCGGTTTTAAACGCCATTTCTGAAGAGTCAACAGGGTGGTAAGAACCATCAACAAGGGTCGCCTTAACGCCAACCATTGGATAGCCTGCCAAAACGCCCTTTGTAATGCTATCACGAAGACCCTTTTCAACGGCAGGGAAGAAGTTTTTAGGCACAGAGCCACCGAAGATTTTTTCCTCGAAAATAAATTCTTCTTCGCAAGGCGAGAACTCTATCCAAACATCGCCGAATTGACCGTGGCCGCCCGACTGTTTCTTGTGTCTACCCTGCACCTTAACGGATTTTTTAATAGTTTCGCGATAAGCAACCTTTGCAGGCGCTAACTCTACGTCTACGCCAAATTTTGTTTTAAGTTTAGTTTTAATAATATCAAGGTGTTGCTCGCCAAGACCTGATAAAACCTGTTCTTTGGTTTCGCGGTTATTTTCAAGACTGATGGTTGGGTCTTCTTCTATAAGCCTTAAAATACCTTGATTTATCTTTTCCTCGTCGCCGCGTTTAACCGCCTTAACTGCAACAGAAAGGCAAGGTTTTGCAAATGGCGCGGTGGGTATTGCTTCTTTTATTGAAGAACTGCAGAGTGTATCACCCGTTAGCACGTTACCTAGTTTTGCGGTACAACCGATATCGCCCGCAACAATCTTTGTAGCATCAATCTGTTTGCCGCCTTTTAAGTACATAACCTTGTTAAGTTTTTCTTCATTATCGGTGCGAAGATTTTTAAGTTTAGATTCCAAAGAAATAGCGCCCGATGCAACCTTAAAGTAGGAAAGTTTACCAACAAACGGGTCGGCAACTGTTTTAAACACGATTGCAGAATCTCCACCCTCTTTAATAAAGCCTGCCTCTGCGGGTGATGGGTAGATTTCACACAATGCATCAAGTAGCATTGGTACACCGTCGCCCGTTTGGTTTATACCTGCAAATACAGGATTTATTTCGCCGGCTATAAAGCCCTCTTTAATAGCGGATTTTATCTCATCAACGGTTAGTTCTTCGCCCTCAAAATATTTTTCCATGAGGTTTTCGTTAACCGATGCTGCAGCCTCTATTAAAACTGTGCGAAGGTTTTCTATATCTGCCGACTCGGGCACTGCCACTTCGCTAGCCTTTATTCCGTCGTATTTATATGCCTTATTTTCAATTAAGTTTACAAAACACTGCACTGTATCGTTTTCTACATAAGGCACGGTAATTGGGCATATTGCAGAGCCATATTTACCTGTAAGTTGGCTCATAACCATATAAAAATGTGCGCGTGGAGAATTAAGTTTACCAACGAAAAAGGCGATTGGTTTACCTAACTCTTTTGCACTATCGTAATTAAGTTCGCTACCAACGTTTAAGCCGGATTTACCCGAAAGGGCAATTATTGCAGCATCTGCAGCGGTCAGTGCTTCACTAACACCTGCAGTAAAATCAAAGAATCCGGGGGCATCCAATAAATTTAATTTGCAATCTTTATATTCTGCGGCGTAAACTGCGGTACTTATTGAACAACCGCGTTTTTTCTCCTCCGCATCAAAATCCAATAAAGTTGACCCATCTGCTATATTGCCGATTTTATCACTCTCGCCACAAGCATAAATCAATGCTTCACAAAGTGTGGTTTTACCCGCACTACCGTGGCCTAAAACGGCAATATTTCTAATTTTTTCACTTGAATAGTCCTTCATATAGGGTCATCCTTTCTTATTTGGCTTTTAATTGTTAAAATTGCATAAAATTTATTCACAAATTTAACAAATTTAATTGATTATTCACATTATATCACAGTATTTTTAATTTTTCAATAGTTTCAAAAAGAAAAATACTTTATCTGCAATATATTTTTTTAAAACCTTTTATAGCATATTTTTTATTTTGTTTAATTATGCTTTATTTTTGCTTAATAAATTTTAAAATATAAAAGTTTAAAACTTAACACTCTAAAAAATGCGTTTTTTATACCTTTTTTCGCGTTTTCTTAAAAAAATAGTAAAAAAGTATTGCCAAACCTATAAATATCTGATATTATTATATATGTATTATTATATTAAATATATATTATATAAATATATAAGGAGAAAAAAGTATGAAATCTTATGCTGACCTTTGGGCTGCCATATCGGCTCAGATGAAAGAGTCCGGCAGAATTACAGAACCGGGTTATAACACGTGGCTAAAAGATGCCAACATAATTGATTTAAAAGATTCTACTCTTTACATAATGCTTCCCACCACTTTTCATAGAGACGTTGTGGAAAATACTTATCAAGAAAAATTACAGGCTTCCGTTCAAGATATTCTTGGCACTTTGGTTGATATTCAGTACGTAGTTAGCGACGTTGATACAAGAACTATTGAAAATATTAACGAGCCAAGGTTTTTTGAATCGCCATCGGTTTCTATAGGCAAGGGTTATACTTTTGATAACTTTGTTTTGGGTAACACCAACCGCTACGCTCATGCAGCAGCAATGGCAGTAGCAGAGGATCCATCAAATGAATATTACAATCCTTTGCTAATATATGGTTCAAGCGGTGTTGGTAAAACCCACTTAATGTTTGCAATTAAAAATAAGATTAAGGAAAAATATCCTAATAAAAAAATTGAATATATCTGTTGCGAAGATTTCGTTAACGATTTTATTGAATCTATGCAGGCAGGTACAATTAAATTATTCCATACAAAATTCAGGTCGGCAGACGTTTTGCTTATAGATGATATCCAGTTTATTGAAAATAAGCAGTCTTCACAGGAAGAACTTTTTAATACTATAAACACACTTTCTCTTTATAATAAGCAAGTAGTTATAACTTCCGACCGTACACCAAAAGAAATTAACGGTTTAGACATTCGCTTACGTTCAAGATTTGAAAAGGGCGTTATGACCGATATTTCTACACCTGACCTTGAAACCCGAATAGGTATTGCAAGGAAAAAGGCGCAAAACCTTGGTATTTCTTTAGATGAAGATATAGTTTACTATATTGCAGAACAAATTAAAGAAAACATAAGGCAGATTGAAGGTATTATCAATCAGATTTATGCTTATTACAATCTTCACAAAACAATTCCGTCAATTACAACTATACAGGGTTATATAAGAAACATCACTTTAGAATCTAAACCCGACCCAATTGATATTGGCAGAATAGTAGGCGAAGTAAGTCGTGCGCTAACAGTTAGTGAAAGCGATATAAGGTCTAGAAAAAGACAAGCCGACGTTGCATTTGCTAGACACGTTTGTATGTATATCATTTCTAAAATGACAAGCATTTCGGTAACTCAAATTTCTAAAGAGTTTAAAATGGACCACTCGTCTGTTGGACACGCTATTAAGAAAATTGAAATGCGAATGAAAGAAAATATGCAGGATAAAAAGACAATAAACGGTATTATGGATAACCTTAAAAAGTTCCAATAAACCTTAAAAAGTTTTACACTAATTTATCCACTTTTCAACCTAATTCACAACCATCTTTTCCACGTTTGGTGGAAAGTGAAAATTTTTTCAACATTTTCCAAAATTTATTAAAAATCTTTCCACTTTTAAAAAATTAGGGTTTTTCGCATAACAAATAGTCAAACAGGGGTTTTCCACGTTTTTCGCACCCCCTACTAATAATACTAATATATATCATATATATATGGAATTATTTTTCATTTTTTTAAATTTTCAAAAAAATCAATTTTTCTTGTTAAAGGAGTATTTTTTATGAAATTCGTTGTTGATAAACACAGTATTTCAGATGCAGTTTCAAAACTATCACGTGCAGTAGCGCAAAGGTCATCGGTGCCTGTTTTAGAAGGTATCCTTTTTTCAGCCGAAGAAGGTATGCTTACAATGGCGGCATATAACTTTGAAATTGGTATTAAAAAGGTTTTACCTATAAAGTGCTTTGAGGCAGGCGATATTGTTTTACCTGCAAAACTTCTTTTAGACATTATCAGAAAAATGCCAAGCGATGAAATTATGATAGAGGTTGATGCTAGATTAGTATGTCATATTTCTTGTGGTGCATCTCATTTTGATATTGTTGGTATTGATGCTAGCGATTTTCCTGAAATTCCATCTGCAGCAGGCGGTAACGAATTAAAGTTACCCGGTTCAATGCTAAAGGCTATGGTTAGACAAACAGTTTTCGCAGTTGTTGAAGAAAGCACAATGCCTATGTATACAGGTATTTATTTTGAGGTAGAGCGTGATTATATAAAATTAGTTGCTCTTGACGGACTTAGAATTGCTATAAGAAAAGAAACCGCAAAAAATCCAATTCCGCTAAACTTTGTTATTACGGGTAAATCTATAAACGAAGTATTCCGTATGATAGAAAATGAAAATGAAATTATTGAAATGTGCGTTGCTAAAAATCATATTAGTTTTGAAATAAATGGTTATCATTTAGTATCGCGACTAATTGATGGTACTTATCTTGATTATAATTCTGTAATCAAGAACGAGCATTCGACCGAACTTCGTGTAAACACAAGCGAGGTTATTGATGCTATCGAGCGTATTTCACTTATAATCAACAATCCTAACAATACTCCTGTTAGATGTAACATTACAGAAGAAGAAATTAAGTTTACTTGCGCCACTACCGTTGGTAGAGCAACCGATAGTTGCCAAATTGAAAAGAATGGTAGCAACCTAGAGTTTGGTTTTAATGCAAGATTTATGTTAGAGGCATTAAGAGCCGCCGAAACAGACGAGGTTATTATGACCTTAAACGGCGAAATCGCGCCAATTCAGATTAAGGGCGTTTCGGGCGACGATTTTCTATACGTTGTAATGCCTATGAGGATTAGAAATGACTAATGTTAAAATTACCACCGAATATATAAGACTAGACGATTTACTTAAACTTACGGGAGAGGCTTCAACCGGTGGCCACGCTAAATTTTTAATAAAAGGTGGCGAGGTTTCGGTAAATGGCGAAATCTGTCTTATGCGCGGCAAAAAATTACGCGCGGGAGATACGGTGGAATATAATAATAAAACCTTTTTGGTGGAATAAATGTATATTAAAAAATACAAGTTTGTAAACTACCGAAATTTATCCGATAAAGAGATTACCCTAGCAAAAGGTATAAACATAATCTGTGGCGAAAACGCGCAGGGTAAAACGAACTTAATTGAGGGTATGTATCTTTTTTCGGGGCAGAGAAGTTTTCGCGGCTCTAAAGATAGCGAACTTATAGGTTTTGAAAAGCAAAAAGCAAAACTTAAAATTACCTTTTGGTCGCACGAAAGAGAGCAAGAGGCGGAAATTGAAATAGAGCAACATCGCAAGATAACGTTAAACGGTGTTCCGCTTAAAAGTACTACCGAGATTGGCGAGCAGTGCCATATAGTTGTATTTTCGCCCGATTTACTTTCTATTATTAAAGAAAGCCCCGAGGATAGACGAAAGTTTTTGAATAGTGGCATAGGCGCTATGTATCCGCTTTATAGCGAGCATCTTAAAAAATATAATCGAATTTTGGCGCAAAGAAATAATCTTTTAAAACAGGTTAAAAAAGAGCAGTCATACCGCGATTTAATTGAAGAGTACGATGTAGCGCTTGCAAAATTTGGCGCGCATATAGTAAATACACGCCGCAGATATATTTTAAGGCTTATGCAGTATCTTCCCAATATTTTTGAGGAGTTCACTTCTTCCCGCGAAAAGATAGAAATAGAATATATTTGCCAGAATTACGACGGTAGCGAGGAAAGTTTGCTAAAAGTATTAAGAAAAAACCGCGATAACGATATTTTGTTTGGTACAACAAGTGTAGGACCCCACCGCGACGATATCGAGTTTTTGATAAACGGGAAAAGCGCTAAAAATTTTGGTTCGCAGGGTCAACAGCGCAGTGTAATTATTGCGGTAAAACTTGCAGAAGCAGAAATGCTAAAAGAAATTTGTGGCGAGCAACCCGTAGCCCTTTTAGACGACGTTATGAGTGAACTTGACGAAAGGCGACAGGATTATATTTTAAACCACATTAAAAATTGGCAGGTTTTTATCACTTGTTGCGACTCGGCTACTATCGAGCGTCTTAAAAAAGGTAAGGTTTTCCACATAAGTGGTGGAAAAGTATTAAGAAAAGGTAAGGCAAACTGATGTATATACATTTAGGCGGAAACACGCTTATTCGTAGCGATGATATAATCGGCATTTTCGATATTGACAAGGTTACTGTTAAAAAAGATTCGCGTGATTTTCTTAAAAAAGCAGAAAAAAGCGGTCAGGTTATAAATGTCAGTTACGAATTGCCTCGCTCTTTTGTGGTAAGCAGTAACAAACAAAAGAAAAGCAAGGTTTATATAACCCAACTTTCGCCCAAAACCTTGGAAAAACGCGCGGGTGAAAAAGGGCTTAATCTAGGATAAAAAACAAAAAACCGAAACTTATGAAATCGGAGGAAATTTATAATGAGCAATAACATTAACGAGCAAGTAATGGAATCTTATGACGAAAATTCCATACAGGTCTTGGAAGGATTAGAAGCGGTTAGAAAAAGACCCGGTATGTATATCGGTTCAACCGGCGAGCGTGGTCTACACCACTTGGTTTACGAGATAGTTGATAACTCTATCGACGAAACCTTGGCAGGATACTGCGATAAAATTACCGTAGAACTACTTGACGACGGAATTATAAGGGTTACCGATAACGGCCGTGGTATTCCGGTTGGTATCCATCCGCAAAAGGGTATTCCTACCGTAACGGTTGTATTTACAATACTTCACGCGGGCGGTAAGTTCGGCGGTAGCGGTTATAAAGTATCGGGCGGTTTGCACGGTGTTGGCGCTTCGGTTGTTAATGCTCTTTCCTCTTGGTTAGAGGTTGAGGTTAAGGATGGTACACATATCCACCGCCAACGCTACGAAAAGGGTAATGCTGTAACAGGCCTAGAGGTTATTGGCGATACTAATGAATCGGGTACAACAGTTACCTTTAAACCCGACCCCGACATTTTCACAGATACCACCACCTACGATTACGATACATTACTTACCCGTTTACGCGAGCAGGCATTCCTTAATGCAGGTATCAGGGTTGTTTTAAAAGACCTACGTACCGATGTTCCAAATAATAGGGAAGACGACCTACATTTTGAGGGTGGTATTAAAAGTTACGTAGAATACCTACTTGAACAAAAGAAAAAGGATAGAATTAACTCAGACGTTATTTATCTTAATACCACTTCCGAAGATTCTTCGGCAGAAATTGCGTTTTTATGGTCAACAGGTTATCAAAGAGATGGCGTAATTTCATTTGCAAACACCTTGCACACTGTTGATGGCGGTACTCACGAAAGCGCCTTCCGTAATTCTTTGGTTCGCGCTATCAATAAGTATGGTCTAAAGTTTAAGTTCTTAAAAGAGAGCGACGCAAAACTTAAAGCCGACGATATTATAGAGGGCTTAATTGCGGTTGTTTCGGTAAAACTTACCGACGCGCAGTTTGAAAGCCAGACAAAAGCAAAACTTGGTAATACTGCAATCGGCACCTTGGTAAACGGAATGGTTGCCGACCAACTGGCACAGTATTTAGAGGATAATCCACAAGAAGCAAAAATTATTATGGACAAGTGTATCGCTGCAGCGGGCGCCAGAGAAGCGGCTCAGCGTGCACGCGACCTAGAGCGTAAAAAGACAGGTATTTCGGGTCGTCAACGTATGCCCGAAAAACTTGCAGACTGTATCTCTAAAAACCCCGAAGAAACCGAACTCTTTATAGTTGAGGGAGATTCTGCGGGCGGTTCTGCAATCAAAGGCAGAGATACAAATACCCAAGCAATCTTGGCTCTTTGGGGTAAAATGCTCAACGTAGAAAAGGTTAGGGTAGATAAGGTTTACGGAAACGACAAACTTTCGCCCGTTATCATTTCTCTAGGCACAGGTATTGCAGAAAACTTTGATATATCTAAACTCCGTTACGGCAAGGTTATCATTATGGCCGATGCCGACGTAGACGGTGCGCATATTTCAACACTTCTTATGACCTTCTTCTACCGCTTTATGCCTGAGATTATCACAGAAGGACATCTTTACATCGCACAACCGCCACTATTTAAGGTTAGCCGTGGTAAGCAACACTTCTACGCTTATTCCGACCCCGAAAGAGATATGTATATCGAGCAGTTAGGCGGTAAGGCAAACGTTCAGCGTTATAAAGGTCTTGGTGAAATGGATGCCGAGCAACTTTGGGAAACCACTATGGACCCCGAAAATCGCTCAATGCTTAAGGTTACTATCGAGGATGCAGAGGTAGCCGATGCCGCAATCTCAATGCTAATGGGCGACGAGGTTGAGCCAAGGCGCGAGTTTATCGAAGAAAATGCACAGTATGTGCAAAACCTTGATATTTAAGGGTAAGAGAAATGGAAAAAATAAACTTTTCATACACCTTATCAGATGAGGTTTTGGATAAAGGCGTAAAACTTTCAGGGCTGTTTACACCCGCAAGACCTCGCCAAATCACGCTATCTTCGCTAATGGCTTTCGTATTTGCAAACGCTATTTACGGAACTATAAGCATAAAGGAACTTACCGCGCGCAACCTCTTTTATCTAATCGCCTCGGCAGTAATAGTAGCAATTCTTTGGTTAGAGCCGGTGCTACGCGTAAAGAGTTACAAGAAAAACACCTTAGGTAAAATCGCAAACATAGAGGTCGAGCGTGGCAAGATTACCGCCTTTATCGGCGAAGAAAAACTTAATATTATCGGCGAGGGGCTTAAAGGCTTCAAAAAAGCAGAAGATTGTATAATAATTTATTTTGCGGCAGAATACCTACTCTTGCCAACTGCCGATAAAACCCAAGAGGAAATAGACAAGGTTTTAGATTATTTAACTAATTTTTCCACAGATACACAAACAGTAAAGGAAGAACAGTAATATGAGCGACGAAATTTTAATGACTCAAAATGAAAATAATGACGGACAGATTACTAACGTTGAAATTTCAGAGGAAATGAAAAAGCGTTTTCTTGAATATTCAATGTCGGTTATCGTTGCCCGTGCGTTACCCGACGTGCGCGATGGCTTAAAGCCTGTTCACCGCCGCATACTTTATACCATGTACGAAAACGGCCTGACCCCCGATGAAGCATACAGAAAGTGCGCCGATACGGTAGGTTCGGTGCTTGGTCGTTACCATCCACACGGCGACGCCAGCGTTTACGATGCTATGGTTCGTATGGCGCAGGATTTCTCACTTCGTTATATGTTAGTTGATGGCCACGGTAACTTCGGTTCTATCGACGGTTACGCCGCCGCGGCTTACAGATATACCGAGGCTAGAATGAGCAAACTTTCCTTACATATGTTAGACGATATTGATAAGGATACAGTCGAATTTGTTTCTAACTATGACGATAGACTTAAAGAGCCTACCGTTTTACCTGCTCGTTTCCCACAACTTTTGGTTAACGGTTCTAGCGGTATTGCGGTTGGTATGGCAACAAAAATCCCACCACACAACCTAGGCGAAGTTATCGATGGTATGTGCTGCCTTATCGATAACCCCGATGCCACTATGGAAGAAATTTGCGAGCATATTAAGGGCCCCGACTTCCCAACAGGCGGTATTATAATGGGTCATTCGGGCATTCGTGCCGCTTATGCTACAGGTCGTGGTAGGGTTGTGCTTCGCGCAAAAACTACCGTAGAGGAAATGAAGGGCGGCAGAAGCAAAATCACCGTTACCGAAATTCCTTATATGGTTAATAAACTCGAACTTGTTAAGTCAATTAACGATTTGATTGACGAAAAGCGTATAGATGGTCTTGAGGATTGCGTTGACCTTTCGGGTAGAGACGGTATCAGAATAGAACTTATCGTAAAAAGGGACGTTAGCCCCGAATTAGTTCTCAATCACTTGTTCTCCTATACACAACTTCAAACTACATTCGGCGTAATTATGCTAGCGCTTGTAGATGGTAGACCAAAAATTCTAACCTTAAAAGAGATGCTCGAAAATTATATCGACTACCAGTGCGAGATTATTACAAGAAGAACCGCATTCGACCTTAAAAAAGCACGCGAGCGCGCACATATTTTAGAGGGTTACAAAGTAGCGCTTGATTATATCGACGAGGTTATTAAAATTATTCGTGGCAGCAAAACGGTTGGCGAGGCAAAAGAGGCTCTTTCCGAGCGCTTCTCGCTAGACGATATCCAAACCACTGCAATCGTTCAGATGCCACTTGGTAGACTTAGCGGTATGGAGCGTCAGAAAATTGAGGACGAACTCGCCGAGAAACACGCAAAAATTGAAGAGTACGAGGGTATCCTTGCAGATAGAGCAAAGGTGCTTGACATTGTTAAGACCGAGGCACTAAACCTTCGCGATAAATTCAGTGATGACCGCAGAACAGAAATCACAATGGTTTCGGGCGATGTTGATATTGAGGACCTTATCCCCGTTGAAGACTGTGTGCTTACCAAAACCACCAGAGGTAACATTAAGCGTATTCCTTGCGCCGAGTATTCTGCGCAAAACCGCGGCGGTAAGGGTATAATCGGTATGACCACCCGCGACGACGATAACGTTGAAAGTATGTTCGTTTGCTCATCGCACGATACAATTATGCTATTCAGCAACCTCGGCCGTGTTTATAGAATGAAGGCTTACGAAATCCCCGAGGGTAGCAGAACCTCAAAGGGTCTTAACATTATTAACTTGTTGCCACTTATGGAGGGCGAAAAGATTACGGTTATGCTTCCCGTTCCTCCGTTCGAGAGTGATAACTACGTAAATATGGTAACCAAAAAGGGTGTTATAAAGAGAACTGCTATTTCACTTTATAAACACATCCGCAAAACAGGTGTTATCGCTATAAATATTGACGATGACGATGAACTCGCATTCGTAACCGTTACCGATGGTAGCGACCAGTTAGTTGTTGCCACCAAAAAAGGTATGGCAATTAGATTTGACGAGGCTTCTATCCGTCCTTTAGGCAGAACTGCAAGGGGCGTTAGGGTAATACGACTCCGCGAGGGCGACTTCGTTGTTGGTATGGCAAAGGTTACCGACGATACAAAACTTCTTACCATCACCGAAACAGGTTATGGTCGTTGCTCAAACTTCGACGATTATCGCGTTCAAGCCAGAGGCGGTAAGGGTATCACAAACTACCGCACCGCAAAGTATGGCGACGTTGCAGGCGTACTTGCAGTTGACGATGATAAGGATATTATTATGATGGCATCCGACGGTGTTATTATAAGAATTTCTGCAAAAGATATTAGTACATTTGCCCGTCCGTCTAAGGGCGTAAGGGTTATGAAGTTCAAGGGCGAAAACGCTTACGTACTTCAGATTGCTTGCGTTGACCACGACGAAGAGGAAGAAACCGTTCTCCCCGACGCACCCGACGCTGATAGCGCCGACGTGGGCGAGCCCGAGATTATCGAGGAAGATACCGAGGTAATCGACGATGAGGTAATAGAAGAAATCGAAGAGGCAGCAGAACCTCAAGAATAACTAAACTAAAAGGGGCGGACTTACCTCCGCCTCTTATTAAACTTTAGGAGTTTATATGCAAGGTAATTTATATTACGATAAAAAGTTTATAGAGCGTAAAGGTTTAAAACGCGCGGCTAACTGTATCGGTCTTGCTTTTATTTTGGGCGAGGCGATAAGTTGGATTTTGCAGTATATCTTACTTTTCGTGCTTATGCTTTTCGGCAAAACCGAAATTTTAGCCGACGAGGGAATAAGTTGGATGCTGCAGATTGCGTTTTCCGCATTGGTTTTCACAGTTCCGTTTGCAGTTATGGCGCGCCCAATGGGTACCAGCGCTTCGGCATGTTGCAAATTCTCAAAACCTAAAAAAGAAGCCCTCGTTCCGCTGCTGCTCATAGGTCTCGGCGTTTGTATGATTGCAAACGTGCTTGGCTCAATGTTCAGTTCGGTATTTAGCGCAATCGGTATTGAGTCAACCCCCACCGATTTCGAGTCGGATATTTTAAAGGGATGGTTTTTCCCCGTAATTTCTATTTTGGGCGGCGCTATTCTGCCCGCGCTGGTAGAAGAGTTTGCTTTGCGCGGTGTTGTTTTAGGTAGCCTTAGAAAGTACGGCGATACCTTTGCAATAATCGTGTCGGCGGCGCTCTTTGGAATTATGCACGGCAATTTAGAGCAGATGCCCTTTGCTTTCATAATCGGTCTGTATCTCGGCTTTATTACCGTGAAAACAGGCTCGGTTTGGTCGGCGGTGCTACTCCACCTTATAAATAATGGCTTTGCGTTTATGTTCAGCATCTTTGCAAGCGTCTTAGGGCAGGCGGAAATTATTATCAACGCCGCCTACTTCTTTGTAATGATTATTTTGGGGCTAGTGGGTATCGCCAAGGCAAAGGATTTAGAACTTTTCTCTCTGCCTCAAGATAACGATGTGGAATTAACAATTTCTAAAAGATTTTCCACCGTTTTTTCCGCGCCCGCAGTTATAATATATATATGTTGCGTGGTTTTAAAAATCGTGTTGCTAAACTGGGCGGTGTAGAAATATGAAATGTGATGTTTTTATGAAAGAGGCATTGGCGCTTGCCGAAAAAGCAAAGAGGGAGGGCGAAGTGCCGGTTGGCGCAGTGGTGGTTAAGGGCGATAAAATCGTAGGTCGCGGATATAATAAGCGCGAAACCTTGCTTTCTCCTTTAGCCCATGCCGAAATCGAGGCGATTCACGAGGCGGCAAAAACTTTGGGCAGTTGGCGCTTAACCGATTGCGACCTCTATGTAACGCTAGAGCCTTGTCCCATGTGCGCCGGCGCTATAATCAATTCAAGAATTAGTAGGGTGTTCTATGGCGCCTACGATAATAAAGCGGGCTCTTTCGGTACACTCTGCGACTTAACACTTTTCAAGTACAATTCCACCCCCGAAATCCACGGCGGAATTTTAGAGGACGAGTGCAAAGAAATCTTGCAAAGTTTTTTTGAAGAGTTAAGATAAATATTTGGAGGGCGCAAGCCCTCCTTTATATATGTATATATAGTAACCCAAAAAACGCTTTGGGTATTTTGAAAAATTATTTGTCATTATCAACAATATTTAGTGTTTTAATTTAGTAAAAAACACTATAAATAGAAATGTCGTAAAAATTTTAAAAAAAGTTTAAAAAATTTGAAAAAAAGTGTTGACAAGAGGGGTTAAAAGTGGTAATATAATCAAGCTGACCCTATGCGGCCGGCATACTTGAACCTTGAAAATTAAACAACGATGAAGAAAAAAGGACCCGACAAATTCTTGATTTAGTAATTCAGGAAAAACGGAAAAAGATAAACGCTAGACGTTTAAAAAAATGAGCTTAAAGCTTATCTAAAGGTTTTAACACCTAAGGGTGTTGAGATACAATATTTAGAGAGTTTGATCCTGGCTCAGGACGAACGCTGGCGGCGTGCCTAACACATGCAAGTCGAACGGAGTTGAACCGCTGA
>JAZOQV010000053.1:0-68121 GCA_045656265.1 Acutalibacteraceae bacterium
CACCTTTGACATTTCAGGTAAATGCTTATGCGCGCCACCTAGAGCGTACTGACGAGGCGCTTTAAGAAGTGGGTCGCGGTCCTTTGATTCGTAATCAGCAATCATTTTTTTGCCGCCGCCCGAATAACCTGTTAGCGAAAAGCAAGAAAGCATAGCATCACTTTTTATAATGCCCGCCTCTCTGAGAGGCGCTACTAACGCTATAAATCCGCTAGCGTGGCAACCGGGGTTTGCTATACGCTTTGAATTTCTAATCTTATCACGAAGCCCTGTAAGTTCGGGGAAACCATACACAAAACCATCGTTAGTTCTGTGCGCGGTTGAGGTATCGATTATTGCGGTATTCGGGTTATCAACTAAACCTACCGCCTCGATAGCTGCCGCATCGGGCAAGCACAAAAACGCTACATCGGCTGCATTTAATGCCTCTTTGCGAGCCGCAATATCCTTTCTTACCTCGTCGGGCAAAATTATTAACTCTATTTCTTTTCTTTCACTTAATCTATCGTATATGCGAAGCCCGGTTGTGCCCGCACTACCGTCTATAAAAACCTTGGTCATATATTATCTAGTTTCTCTTTCACAAATTTTATCTGTTTTTCTACCGAGGAGACAGATGTGCCACCCTCGGAGATACGTTTTTCGACACAAACATTAAGGTCGATATCCTCGAAAACATCGCTATCGATTAAATCCGAAAACTCGCGATATTCCTCTAAAGTTAGGGTTTCAAGAACCTTGTTTTCCTTAATACATTTTGCAACTATGCTACCCGAAATTTTGTATGCAGTTCTAAACGGCATACCCTTTTTAACCAAGTAGTCTGCAAGGTCGGTTGCATTGATAAAGCCCGTTTGTGCCGCCTTTTTCATATTATCGGTATTAGCGGTTAGAGTTTCTATCATTCCTACAAAAACCTTTAAGCACATATTGGCGGTTTCTACCGCGTCGAACACGCTTTCTTTATCCTCTTGCATATCCTTGTTGTATGCTAGCGGCAAGCCTTTTAGGGTGGTTAAAAGCGACATAAGGTCGCCATATACCCTACCCGTTTTGCCCCTTACAAGTTCTGCCATATCGGGATTTTTCTTTTGTGGCATTATTGATGAGCCTGTTGTGTACTCATCTGAAATAGTAACAAACTTGAACTCCCAACTTGACCAGAGTATAAGTTCCTCTGAAAGCCTTGACAAGTGCATCATAAGTAATGCTATCGCCGAAATAAGTTCTACTGCAAAATCGCGGTCTGAAACACCATCTAAACTGTTAAGACAAATATCGTCAAAACCTAATTTTTCGGCTTCATATCTGCGGTCGGTATCATAAGTGGTGCCCGCTAATGCACACGAGCCGATTGGAGAAACATTCATTCTTCTTACGCAGTCTTTTATGCGGTCAAAGTCGCGCAAAAGCATCATAGAATAAGCCATTAAGTGATGGCCAAAGGTTATGGGTTGTGCGCGTTGCAAATGTGTATAACCCGGCATAATTGCGGACTTATACTCCTCTGCTTTATCGGTTAATGCGACTATTAAATTTTTAATTAGTTCGGTAAGTTCTGCCGCCTCGTCGCGCAGATACATTCTAAGGTCAAGCGCTACTTGGTCGTTTCTGCTTCTTGCAGTATGCAGTTTTTTACCAAGGTCGCCTATACGCGAAGTAAGTTCCTGCTCTATAAACATATGTATATCTTCGCAGGTCATATCAAACGCTAATTTACCGCTATCAATATCGTTTAAAATACCGCCAAGCCCATCGATTATAGCATCGGCTTCGCTTTTTTCTATGATATTTTTAGCGCCCAGCATTGATGCATGCGCCATACTGCCAAGTATATCTTGGCGGTACATTTTGCTATCTACACCGATTGAAGAATTAAAATCGTCTGCAAGTTTATTTGTTTCGCCACTGGTTCTGCCAGCCCACATTTTAGCCATTTTTTACTACTCCTAAAAACAACAAACTCGCTCTGTACAGCTGCCCGTACAGAGCGGTTAATTTTACTTTTTACCGTCTACAATAGCCTGAACTTTTATTGGTAGACCATAAAGGTTGATAAAGCCTGCCGAGTCTCTTTGGTCATAATCACTTTCACCGAAGGTTGCAATTTCTTCGCTATAAAGTGAATATGGACTCCAAACGCCTGCATTTATCATATTACCCTTATAAAGTTTTAGTTTTACGGTACCTGTAACCTTTTCCTGAGTTTTATCAACAAATGCGCTTAATGCTTCGCGCAAAGGTGTAAACCACTGACCGTTATAAACAAGCTCTGCAAAGGTTATAGATAACTTCTGCTTTTCGTGCATGGTCATTTTGTCAAGACAAATTGTTTCAAGTACATTGTGTGCTTTATAAAGTATGGTACCACCCGGAGTTTCATAAACGCCACGGCATTTCATACCAACCAAACGATTTTCAACGATGTCGATAATACCAATACCGTTTTTACCGCCAATTTCGTTAAGTTTTAAAATGATTTCTTTAGCGGTCATCTTTTCGCCGTCTAGCGCTACGGGAATACCCTTTTCAAAATCCAAGGTTACGTAAGTAGGCTCGTCCGGTGCGGCAATAGGCGAAACGCCCATCTCTAAGAAACCTTCTTTTTCATACATAGGCTCGTTTCCTGTATCCTCAAGGTCTAAGCCCTCGTGTGATAAGTGCCAAAGATTCTTATCTTTAGAATAACTTGTTTCTCTGTTAATCTTTAGAGGAATGTTGTGTGCCTCTGCGTACTCGATTTCCTCGTCACGAGATTTAATATCCCACTCACGCCAAGGTGCGATAATAGGCATATTAGGTGCGAAGTGTTTAATAGCAAGTTCGAAACGAACCTGGTCGTTACCCTTACCTGTGCAACCGTGAACAATAGCATCGGCATTTTCTTTTATAGCAATCTCTACAAGGCCTTTAGCAATACAAGGACGAGCATGGCTTGTACCTAAAAGATAATCTTCATATACAGCGCCAGCTTTCATTGTAGGGATAATAAAATCATTAACGTATTCTTCGGTTTGGTCTAGCACATAAAGTTTTGAAGCGCCTGTTTTTATAGCCTTTTCTTCGAGTCCCTCAAGTTCGTCTGCCTGGCCAACGTTACCGGAAACTGCAACAACCTCACAGTTGTTATAATTCTCTTTTAACCAAGGTATGATTATTGATGTATCAAGTCCACCCGAATAGGCAAGAACTACCTTTTTAATATCTTTCTTATCCATTGTTTTTTCCTCCATAAAACCTATGTTTTTAAACGATGGTAATATTATAACCCCACGCACCCCGTATGTCAAGGGTAAATACGAATATTTATACACTTTTATAACTAATTACAATAAAAATATACATAATATATGCATTTTTATACAGTTTTTATGCATAAAAGCAAAAAATATGCATAATTAGTGTATTATCTGCCATTTTTACATTATAAAAAAGCAACCGCAAGGACCTAAAAATTCTTGCGGTTGCAATACGTTTTAATTATTCTTCGCCGTTTTTAATTGCTTCAATAGCTTCGTTTTGTATGTTTTCATCGTACGAAACAATTGGTTTAACATCTTTATTTTTTACTTTTCTATCAAGATAGTTCTTTGTAATTTTAACAACCAACGGAACCATAACAAGTACACCAATAAGGTTAGGTATCATCATAAGACCATTAAAGGTATCTGAAATATCCCAAGCCAAAGAAGATGTAAGAACTGCACCGAAGATAATGGTGCAAACATGGATAATTCTAAAGATAAAGGTTGTTTTTGCGCCAAACAAATACTCCCAAGCCTTTGAGCCGTAGTGCGACCAACCAAGAACGGTTGTAAAGGCAAACAAGAACATAGCAATAGCTACAAAACGGCCACCTATGTTACCCCAACTGAAAATTTGGTTAAATGCACCACCTACTAAGGTAGCATCGGTATAGCCTGCGGCAATTTCGCCTGTTTGGGCATTGAAAACACCGCCATTAAGGCCGCCCGAAGTTAAAACAACCAAAGCGGTCATAGTGCAAACTACCATTGTATCAGCAAAAACCTCGAAAATACCCCACATACCCTGTTTAACAGGTTCTTTAACACTAGAGTTCGAGTGTACCATAACAGAAGAACCAAGACCCGCCTCGTTAGAGAAAACACCACGTTTAAAGCCATTGGTCATAGCAACAATAACACCGCCGATACCGCCACCTACAAAGGCTTCGGGCTTAAAGGCATTAACAAAAATTGCTTTTAAAGCAGGGATAATGGCATCATAATGAACACCGATAATTACAAGACTGCCTAATACGTAAAGAACGACCATAAAAGGAACAATTTTTTCGGCAACGTTTGCTATTCTCTTAACACCGCCAAGAGTGATAATGGCGGTTAAAATCATAATCAAAACGCCTAAAATAATATTGTACAAAGAAACACCATCAAAAACAATAATGCTTGAAAGAGCCTCAACATTAAAGGCAGATGAAACATTGGCAACAATTTTGTTAACCTGACCCATACTACCAATACCGAAAGAAGCAAGCATTGTGAAAATGCAGAAAAGAACGGCTAAGGCTTTACCAATCCAGCTGCAACCTTTCTTTTTGCCAAGACCGTCTTGCAAATAGTACATAGCACCACCGGACCACTCGTTCTCTGAGTTTTTGCGACGGAAATAGATACCCAAAACGTTTTCAGCGTAGTTTGTCATCATTCCAAAGAAAGCAGCAACCCACATCCAGAAAACTGCGCCTGCACCACCAATGCAAATAGCCGCAGCAACACCTGCGATGTTACCTGTACCTACTGTAGCGGCAAGAGCTGTACAAAGCGCTTGGAAAGGTGAAATAGTACCCTTTTCTTTTCTGTGTTTAATAACATCCTTTTTGAACATGCTTCCCAAGGTGTTTTTAAACCACAAACCAATGTGTGAAACCTGAAACACTTTTGTACAAAGCGTAACAATGATACCTGTACCAATAAGAAGTACAAGACCAAATATGCCCCATACAACCCCGTTGATACTGCCGTTGATTTCGGCGATTTTGTCTAACATAGTCGACATCTCCTTAAAATAAAAAAATCTGATACCTAATCGGCTCAGACAAAATGATATAACACAACGTTATTACACAAATAATAAACGTTGTTGCACTTTGTCCTTTTGCCTGAGAGATTGGTGTTTTGCACTTTGCCCCTTCGGCACCCGCCCCAGCGAGATTCTCCAAAGTTCTATCCGCTTACAGTCCTCATCCTATAAAGGAAACCTGAGAGTGTTACTCCTTCGGCGTGATGAATCACTTTTCCTGCAAGCATCATATAGACATTATTTAATTGCATTTTACATTATATTACTTTTATTTTGCTTTTTCAAGCATATTTTACAAAATCCATATTATATACAAAAACCACCCCAAAGGGAGTTGTGGTTAGGGATAAATTGCATAAAACAACCTCTTTTTCAGTATAACGTTAAAAAGCCACAGTACGCGTTAGCGTTACCGCGGCTTTTCGCCTTTTTTTACAAAAAACACATCTGTTTTAGGTGCTTTGCAGTTTTGTAACCGAATATTTTCTTCGCTCGCAAAGATGCCAAGATGCAGTAATACTTTGTGTATTATAAATCTTGGCATCAAAGTGGCGAAAAAAATATCGGTGAAAAACCAATTTCTTCCTAACCGCAACTCCCTAAAAACAAGATGGTTTAGTGCATTATTTAATTTTCCATATTTCTTTCGCGTACTCTAATACCGTTCTGTCAGATGAAAATCTACCAGCATTAGCAATATTTTGCCAACACTTTCTGAAAAATGCATACTTATCTTTATAATCCCTATTTACCTTTATCTTTTTATCCAGACAATCGGCAAAATCGTGTAAAAGATAATAGTGGTCGGGTTTGTGCCATGACGTACCATTTAATATTGCATCATAAAGTTCCGAGAACATTAGTGTATCGCCATCACTCAACGTACCGTCAATCAACGCGTCCATACACCTCTTTATTCTATAATCACTTTTATATAGTTCTCTTGGGCTATATTCATCGCGCAAGGCTTCTATTTCCTCAACGGTAGCACCAAAAATATAGTTATTATCCTTGCCCGCCGCCTCTACAATTTCTATATTAGCGCCATCGTACGTGCCAAGGGTTACCGCTCCGTTAAGCATTAACTTCATATTGCCTGTTCCGCTTGCCTCTGTGCCTGCTAGGGACAACTGTTCCGACACATCTGCGGCAGCTACGATTTTTTCGGCATAAGAGACATCATAGTTTTCTACAAAGATAACCTTTATATATTGGCGAACTTCTGGGTCGCTTTCTATAAGCCTTGATATTTCGTTTATTAGTTTAATTATAGCCTTTGCCCTAAAGTAACCGGGTGCCGCCTTTGCGCCAAACAAGAACACTGTTGGTGTAAAATCTTTTAAAGTACCCTCTTTTATTTCAAAATATAGTTCTAGTATACAAAGAGCGTTTAGCAGTTGCCTCTTATACTCGTGCAAGCGTTTAATCTGCACATCTACAATCCAATCGGTATTAAAACCCACACCGCCACTTTTTACGATGTATTCGCTTAAAGCCTCTTTATTTTCTTTGCGGATTACCATAAATCTTTTTAAGATTTCATCGTCATAACAAAATTTTTCAAGTTTCTTTAATTCGTTAGCATCGGTTATCCATTTATTACTACCTAGCAGTTCGGTAACAAGCGAAGAAAGACCTTTATTACAAAGCGCCAACCATCTGCGGAAGGTTATTCCGTTGGTTTTATTAGAAAATTTCTCTGGATATATTCTGTACCAATTAGAAAGAACGTCATCCTTTAGTATTTCGGTGTGAATTTTGGCAACGCCGTTAATATGCGACGAGCAAAATGATGCAAGATATGCCATATTCACAACGCCGCCACTAATAATCTGCATAGAGGCAACGACTTCTTCATCTATCTTTTTTTCATTTAACTCCTGCTTTTGTTGATTGTTTATCTTTACAATTATTTTAGCAATATCGCTGTTTATTTTTCTTAAAAGCGAAAGGTCCCAAGTTTCAAGCGCCTCTTTCATAACAGTATGGTTGGTGTAATTGAACACATCGCGAGCAATTTTTAACGACTCTGTAAAATTAAGCCCCTCTATTGATAGCAAACGTATAAGTTCTGGGATGGATATAACGGGATGGGTATCATTAAGTTGAATAGTAACATATTGCGGAAGATTTTTAAGATTATTACCCTGCTCGCGTTTGTACCTTTTTATTATATCCTTTAAAGATGCGCTTGAGAAAAAATACTGCTGCCTTAGTCGCAAAAGTTTGCCGTCTTTACCGGAATCGTTTGGGTATAGAACACGTGAAATATCCTCTACCCTATTTTTTCTAGCCACTGCTTTATCATACTTTTGCTCGTTAAAAAGTTTAAAACTAAATGGTGTAACGGGTTCTGCTTGCCATAACCTTAAATTTGAAATATGCTTTGCGCCGTAACAGATAATCGGCATATCATAAGGCACTGCCTGAAGTGAAAAATCGGTATAATCTACCTTTACCGCGTCCTCGTCGCGCCTTATAGACCAAGGGTCGAGATATGCCTGCCAATTATCTACCTCCTCGGTTTGAAAGCCCTCGTCAATTCTTTGTTTAAATAGTCCATATTTATAACGTATGCCATATCCATCAAGGGATAATTTCAAGGTAGCGGCGCTATCCAAAAAGCATGCCGCAAGACGCCCTAGTCCGCCGTTACCCAAAGCCGCGTCCTCTATTTCCTCGAAGGCATTTATATTAGTGCCAATTTCCCTTAATATTTCTTCTACCTCTTTATCTGCTCCTACCATCAAAATATTGTTGTATATCGCTCTACCCACCAAAAACTCGGCAGAAAAATAATAGGCTCTGCGACCTTTTGAGTTGCGTGCATCAGAGGCTTCGATTACCTTTGCCACACTGCCTAGTATTGCCTTTGAAAGTACGTAATGTAACTGCTTTGTATTAAGACTATTTAAAGGTTTACCGAAATGAGATTGCGACAAAATCTCCATATTACGTTTAAGTTGTTTCATCTTTTACTCCTCTGCCATAAAGCCTAGTATTTTTCAAAAGGAAATCAGTTACTTCGAATAACTGGTTATCTCCACAACGCCACTCCCAGTTGCCACTAGATGTGGAAGGAATGTTCATTCTGGCAGTGTAACCGAGGCCTAATATATCTTGCATTGGTATTATCGAAAGATTTGGTGTGCTTGCTAAGGTTGCCGCCATAATCCCCTCTGCTAAATTTTCGGTGCGAAGATATCGCTTTGCATAATTTATTTCCTCTGCTTTTGCAAATTTAAGGTAACCTAATAAGGTATCGTTATCGTGCGTGCCCGTATATACAACGCTATTCTTTGTATAATTATGCGGTAGATAATCCCTACCCTCACTGCCATTAAAGGCGAACTGCATAATCTTCATTCCATAATAGCCGCTGTCCTTAACCAACTCCCTTACACTATCGGTCAAGAAGCCCAAATCTTCGGCAATTATTTTTGCATCCTTAAAGTTTTTCTTAATTTCGTTTATTAAGTCCATTCCCGGACCTTTAAGCCACGTACCGACCTTTGCGGTTTTAGAATTATACGGCACGCAGTAAAAACTTTCGAAACCTCTAAAATGGTCAATTCTTATAGCGTTATACATTTTAAGGCTATGGCCTATTCGCTTTATCCACCAATCGTAGCGGTCTTTTTTAAGGGCGTCCCAATCGTATACAGGATTGCCCCATAGTTGCCCGTTTACAGAAAATTTATCAGGCGGACAACCCGCAACCGCTGTTGGCTTTAATTTACTGCTTAACATAAAGTTTTTAGGATTCGCCCATACGTCTGCACTATCCGACGATACATATATAGGTATATCGCCTATGATGTGTACTCTGTTCTTATTTGCATATTGTTTAAGTTCGTACCACTGCTTAAAAAAGAAATATTGAAGCATTTTGTGATATAGTGTTTCATTTTTTAGTTTAGCTTGCCATTCCTTTAACGCAGTCTTTTCCCTATCGCGAATCTCTGCCTGCCAATTGGTTATAGGTTTCTTTTTATTTTCTTGCTTAATCGCCATAAAAAGCGCATAATCGTCTAACCAATATTTTTGTTCTTTGCAAAACAGAGAAAAATCTTTAGGACTATTTTTTAAAAAAACCTCGAAAGCCTTTAAAAATACCTTATGGCGAGATTTATATAAACTAGCGTAATCCACTCTTTTTGTGTTTTTTTGCCTGTTCTCTTTTAAATCTTCTTCGCTAAGGTATCCCTCTTTTTTTAAAATTTCTAAATCTATGAAAAGCGGATTTCCAGCAAAAGTAGATTCGCTTTGGTAGGGCGAATTGCCACTCTCAAAAGAAGTTGGACAAAGGGGAAGAATTTGCCAATAACTTTGTTCGTTCTTTTTTAAGAAGTCTACAAACTCGTAAGCGCTTTTACCCATGGTACCTATGCCATACTCTCCCGCAAGAGAAGAAATATGCATCAAAACACCCGACGCTCTACTAAACACCATACCACCCCTTTAATCGCAAATGAGTTTTTCTGTTTCTTTATCAAAAACGTGCGGTCTTTCTATATCAAAATAGAGAGTTACCTTCATACCGGTTTTGATTTTTTCACTAGACGGAATTTTAGCAATTATCTTATTGTCGCCAATATTGCTGTAAACATATATTTCAGAGCCCATCATTTCGGCAAGTTCTGCGGTAAGTTCCACCTTATTTTCGCCTTTTGGGGTTTGCCACTTGGTTTCAACGTGCAAATCTTCGGGCCTTATTCCATAAATTATCTCTTTACCTATATATGCCTTTATATCCTCGTTGTTTTGTAGTCTTTTTGGCAAAGGTATACACACATCGCAAAATTCTGCATAGTAGTCTACACCGCGCCTGATAAGAGTTGCCGAAATAAAGTTCATCTGCGGTGTTCCTATAAACCCCGCAACAAACATATTGTTTGGATGCTCGTAAAGATTTTCGGGTGTATCTACTTGATTTATAATTCCATCCTTCATTACAACTATTCTGTCGCCCATCGTCATCGCTTCGGTTTGGTCGTGGGTAACGTAAACAAAGGTTGTTCCAAGTCGCTTGTGAAGTCTTGCAATTTGAGCGCGCATTTCCCCTCTTAACTTTGCGTCAAGGTTTGATAAGGGCTCGTCAAGTAAAAACACCTTTGGGTCGCGAACCATAGCGCGTCCTAGCGCCACGCGTTGCCGTTGTCCACCCGATAATGCTCTCGGCTTTCTATCCAAATACTGCTCTATATCAAGTATCCTTGCCGCCTCACGCACCTTGCGGTCTATTTCCGCTTTATCCATTTTACGAAGCGATAAAGCAAACGCCATATTTTTATAAACCGTCATGTGCGGATACAAAGCATAACTTTGGAAAACCATTGCAATATCGCGGTTTTTAGGTGGCACGTCGTTTACCAACTTATCGCCGATATAAAGTTCGCCCGAACTTACGTTTTCGAGCCCTGCTATCATTCTTAAAGTGGTTGATTTACCGCACCCCGACGGGCCTACCAAAATTATAAACTCTTTATCCTCTATCTCTAAATTGAGATTTGGAACTACCGTTGTTCCGTCCTCATAAGTCTTTACTATATTTTTGAATGTTATTGATGCCATACCTTTTCTCCTTTATCCTAGCCCTTTACCGCGCCTGCAATAACGCCCTTGATAATATATTTTTGACAACTTAAATAGAAAACAATTATAGGCACAATCGCAAGCATAAGCATTGCCATAAATCCGCCGTAATCGGTAGCGCCGTATGCGCCTTGCATGGCAATCTGTATAGCAACGGGTATGGTTTTATTGTCGGTTCCTAGAATAAGATACGGCAAAAGGTAGTCGTTCCAAATCCACATAGCGTTTAATATCGCAACAGTAATTGCAGTTGGCTTTAAAATTGGGAACACAACCATAAAAAAGGTCTGCAAAGGCGAGCAACCGTCAATGGTAGCCGCCTCCTCTATTTCTAACGGTATACCTTTAATAAAACCGCTTAGCATAAAGACCGAAAGTCCTGCGCCAAAGCCGAGATATACCGGCACAATTCCAAAAATATTATCGAAATTAACCTTGTTTACAACATAGGTCATTGTATACATAACCATCTGAAACGGCACTATCATACTAAAAACGAACAGATAATAAAGCGCTTTTGTAAATAGATTTTTTACCCTTACAATAAACCAAGCGGTCATTGAAGTACAAAGCACAATTGCCGCAACCGAAAATACCGTTATAAATACAGAGCGTAAAAATGCTGCAAAAAATCCCGAAGAATTTAATCCGTTTATATAATTTTCAAAGCCCGCAAAGGTTTCGCTATTCGGTAACGCGAATGGCTCGCTTGAAATATACAACCTAGATTTAAAGGAATTTATAAGCACTAAAACTATTGGCACTAAAAATAGTACTGCAAGTATACTTAAAAGCCAAAAAGATATGCCGATTCTTTGCTTTTTTATTTTTTGCATTAGTGCTCTACCTCCCTTGAACGTGTTAATTTAAGTTGTATAAATGCTATAAGCGCGACTATTATAAAGAAAATTACCGCTTTTGCTTGGCCTACGCCCTGCCACCCTACTCTGCCGTAAAAGGTGTTGTATATATTAAGCGCCAGCATTTCGGTAGATTTTTCGGGCGCGCCTGCAGTTAAGGCTAGGTTTTGGTCGAAAAGTTTAAAAGAGTTGGTTAGTGTTAAAAATGTGCAGATTGTAATAGACGGCATAACCATCGGTATTTTTATGCGAAACAAAGTTTTCAAAGGCGATGCGCCATCAATTGCTGCTGCCTCTGTTAATTCGGTTGGAATGTTTTGCAGTCCCGCTATATAAATCACCATCATATAACCGATTAACTGCCAGTTGGTTAAGATAACAAGACCTATAAACCCGTACTCTGTTTTATAAGTAATATCGACCCCAAAATTAGAAAGCACACCGTTAATCAGCAAATTCCATATATAGCCAAGCACTATACCGCCAATAAGATTTGGCATAAAGAAAACAGAACGAAACAGATTAGTGCCCCTAATCGAACGGGTTAACATTAAAGAGAGTAAAAACGCGAAAACATTAACCGTTATTACCGACACCAAAGTAAAAGCGGCGGTGAATAAAAGCGCGTTTATAAATTCGTTATCGTAAGTAAATGCCCTTATATAGTTACTTAAACCTACAAAACTTGCGTTTTCGACCGTAGTGAATTTGGTAAAAGAGAGGTATATGCCCATTAAAAAAGGCACCACGAAAGCAAACACAAAGGCAACCAGTGTTGGCAATAGAAAAATCAGGGAATATTTTTTTAATGAGTCTTTCATTGTGCCTTAGTCCTTTCTAACATTTTGCTCTGCTCTAAAACGAGCAGAGCAATTTTTAGTGTTTTATAAATTAGCGGCGTTGCTTTCCTTTTCCCAGTCGGCAACGGCATCTTTTTTAACCTCGTCATAGGTTTTAGTGCCTTGAGCGTATTTTAAAAGTGATGCGCCTAGATTATCCTTAAATTTTTGAGATGGAAAAACTGTAAAGTTCCAAGGAATCGTGGTGAGTTTATCATTTTCCATATATTTTATTATCTCTCGGGCAAGCGGATCGGTTGGTTTTTCGGATTCTTTAAAAGTATCAAAAGGTGCTATAAAGCCAAGTTTATTGGTAACGTAATCCTTGCCAACATCGCTTGAATATAGCCAGTAAATAAAATCGGCAGTAGCCTTTTTATCTACGTCGGAAGCCATAGAATTTATAGCGTAAAAGTTTTCTGTGCCTACGCAAAGGCCTTGTTTTTCTTCGCCCTCAATACCCATATATATGGGTAGATACTTAATGTTTTCTGCCTTTACTTTGTTGCCCGAAACCTCAGAAATCTGACTCCATGCCCAGTTGCCATTTTGCACGAAAGCGCATTTTTCTAGTGCGAACTCAGACATAGAATCCACCACTGTTTTTGTGCCAACGGTTTTTCTATCGACAACCGAATTGTTAAGATACAAATCAAAAATATTTTTAAAATTATCTGCATACTCGAAGTTTATCTTTTTGGTTGCATCGCCGGTTAAATCGACCTTGTTTTTGATAAACTCATAAGAAATCGGTACATTTGCTAAGTGTGTTTGCCAGCGCCAGTCTTCACCCGATTTTAGCGAAGTTGAAGCGAAAGCACCATCGATGCCAAGTTCTTCTTTGTGCTTTTGCATATCCTCTACAAGAGCCTTTAACTTTGTAAAGTTGTTAACTTCTTCCATGCTTTTAAACTCGGTAGCGCGGTTAGCAAGATTAAAATATTTATCGGTAATAGCCTTGTTGTAAATAATTCCGTAGCCCTCTACAACATAAGGGATTCCGTACACCTTGCCGCCCGATTTAACAGCAAGACTTTTATCTGTAAGATGCTTATAAAGTTCGGTTTCGCTAAGATCGGCGCAATAATCCTTCCAGTTTTCGTAACCCTTTGGACCATTTATCTGAAAAAGAGTTGGTGCGCTATCGGTAGCCATTTTTGAAGCCAATGTGCTTTCGTACTGATTATTTGCGGCAGTTTCGATAATAACCTTAACGCCTGTTTCTTTTTCGTATTCTTTACCTAGCGCCTCATAAACCGATGCGCTTTCGGGTTTAAAGTTAAGGTAACGAACAGTACCAACCTCGACTGTTTCTTTTTTGTTGCAAGCGGTAAATAAAGAACCGATGCTTACAATTAAAGACAGTGAAAGAAATAAAGAAATAAGTTTTTTGTTTTTCATTTTATAGCCTCCATATATTTGGATTTAAGTATTGCACCTATATTATGGACTGCTTTTTGCGAGAATATTACTTTTTTTGAAAAAATTATCACTTTGCGAATTGACCGACATTCTTTTAAATGATACAATGCTTATATAAATTGCAAGAGGAAAGTGATAATATGGAAAAATTTATTGAACTTTACCCTAATATATATAGGTTAAGCGTGCCATTTGAAAGTGTGCTAACAAGTGTGTTTGCTGTGGTGGTAGATGGTAACTGTATTATTATAGATTCTGCTACAACAGAAAGCGATGTCAAAAATTACATATTGCCCGCCATAAAAGAAGCAGGTTTTAATGTTACAAAAATTTTAATTTCGCACGAGCACGGCGACCATGCGGGCGGACTTGGTTATTTAATCCCTCACTTCCCGCAAGCAGATGTTGCTATGTTTGATATGCGAGTTGCCGAAAGGGTTGGCAGAGGAAGAAAACTCACGGATGGCGAATTTTTTTATGACGTTATAAAAATTTTGCACCTACCCGGTCATTCGCCCGATAGTCTTGGTGTGCTTGATACAAGAACCGGCGTGCTTTTAACCTTTGATAGCCTGCAACTTTTTGGCATAGGCAAATACGTAGCAGGGATTTATAATGAAGACATTTATAAAAGCAGTATTGAAAAGATAAAACGCGAAAAAATAACCGAAATCGCCACCGCACATGATTATGCTCCGCTAGGATATTTCGCAAGCGGCGAAAAAGAAATAGACGCGTATTTAAGTATGTGTATAACTGCACTAGATTATATAAAAGAATACTTAAGTGCTGGCGGAGAAAGAAAAGCCGAAACAATAGCGGCAGCATATTTAGCAAAAAAATAAAGCACTACAAATAGTGCATTAAGGTTTTGTTAATATATAATTTTAAATGATATAAAAAAGCACTTTAGGTTCATCCCCTAAAGTGCTTTTGTTAATAATATTCGGTTTTATTTGTTACAGATAACTTTGCTGTAATAATATTGTCCGTTTGCGAAGACGAATGCACGAGCATAACGCGTAGGTGTGGCACCATCTTTGTAGTTAAGCACTGCCATATAATCTGCGCCCTCGTCTATAACGTCAATATACACTTTTTTGTATCGGTTTTCATTCTGGGGAGTAGCATCTTCTACACCAAAGTTATTGTTGAGTGTATAACCCGTCTTGCTTGAGAAAACAACACCATACTTTGTAGCACCCTCAATATTAACGTGCGCAAATACTGCAAAAGTTTCGCCGTCTATATGGTCTTTGCCGATAATTGCAACTTCGGGTGCAGTCTTTTGTTCGGCTACCGCATAAATCTTCATAGCAGTACCACAAGCATATAGTTTGCCGGTTGGAGTATCTAAAAGAACGTTTCTTTCTCCATCGGTCCAACTATTAGCGCCTTTTGTAGAAACCAAATCGAATGCAGTATCAAATCTCATTTCTTGGTTTATGCGCATTGTACCGTCAACATCATAAACCTCAACTTTTGTTTTTAATGATTCAATTGGTTCATAAAGCGCAGTGTAGGTAGCGTCGGCAACTACCGGTTGGTCTATGTCTCTATCCCACACAACCTTACCGAAGTTGTCTCTCTTAACCTTGTAACCATAGATGTCTTTAACCGCTATTGCATTAACCAAAGTGCTATCAACATATCCGCCCTCGTTGACCTTTATTTCACTAACAACCTTTTTAGTTGCATCTATGAATTTTAAAGTGTACATTATTGGCGCTAACGAGGTTTCTACTTTAATGTTAACTACATCAGAATATTTGCCATATTTAGCATTATCCCAATCTACTGCTGTGTAGTCGGCAGTATAGTTATTACCATCGTTTTGTGCCAATTTACCATTAACGTATACTGCATCTATTATATAACCCTCGTCGGCGGTAACGGTAAAGTTGACCGTGCCGTCAGCCGCGCCGAAAATACCATTATCTTTAAGGTCTTGCTTCATCCAGTTGTTAACTGCAGTTAAAGACTTATCGGCAGTGCCATTTGTAACGCCATAGCCACCATAAGCCTCAGGGTTAGTTGTAACACCACCTGTAAAGCTACCCGTTGCCCATTTGAAGTTGTGTTTATCGTTTAATGTAACGGTAGCGTTTGTAGAATCTACAAAAACGTTCTCTACCTTTTCTATGCTATATTCCTTGATATAAACATCGGCATAGGTGTTACTTGCCCAAGTGCTTACGCCATTAAAGTTTAAGAACTGCGAGGTAAGTTTGCTTGTGTTAATATTATCAAGCGAGTCGCTACGGTTATAGTCGGCAGCACCGCTATTAAAGTAGAAACTATATTCTTCGTACTTACCGGTAGTAGGTGTATCGCCAAACGAACCCGCACTGTCGTGAGTTAGGGTACTTGGAATAGATCCTACCGTTATACCGCTGATTTGGCTAACACCGTTAGCCACCATTTTAACCTTTAGATTAACCTTATATGTTGTCCAAGGTTCAAACTCGGTGTCAAGTATGTTTTTACCGCCTGCAGTTCCCTCGAAGAAGGTTCCACCGTGTTCGGTTTTACCAACCTTGAATTTAAGTGCATCTTCTGTTGCATCATAAGAAACTGTTTGCTCGGAACTTGCATTAACCCATTTGAGTTTAAGGTTAAGGTCTTTGGTATTTGGTGTAATTGAAAGAATTACATCGGTCAGGAATTTTGCTGTGTAGGTTTCTCCCGCATAGTTTGTGATACTTAAAGTTGGTTCTAGCGAAACGGGTGTATCAACACCATCTTTATACCAACCATTAAATGTGTATCTGGAATCTGCACCTACAATATTTGCGGTGTAGTTTTCACCACCGACCAAAGCATTAACAACGTTGCCATTGTTATCCTTTACTTCAACCTTGAAATCGCCTGCAGTTACAACAGTTTTTGTGCTAGAGGAAATAGTTTCGGTACTAAATACATCGTTAACACCGCCCGATACTTCGCCGAACACGCCCATATCGTAGATGCTTAAATATCCAAGATTTGAGGTGGTTAGCGCGGCATCGTAAATAAGCACGCCTACATATTTACCTTCCGGCTTTTCTTCGCCCTTAAAGTTCCAAAGTTGACCTTCGGAATGACGACCTCTGGCGGTTAATTTGTAAGGTCTGTTTTCGGCAGAAGCCGCTACTTCGGCAATATCTTTAGCATAAGCATCATAGTAGTCGAAAAGACAAACACGGTTTTCCTCGTTATACAAGTCTGCCTCGTTATCGGCTACATACACGGCATAGGTAGCAATAGCGTTATCTGTTTTCCATTGACTAAACAGATAGAATGAATCTATTGCGGTTTTGTTTTTAAGTTCTAGAGTTACTTTTGCATCGTAATAACCCGCATTTATTCTATCTTTACCATATAGCAGATTGGTTTTTACAGTATCTTCATAACCCTTACCGCTTAGGATATAGCAACTATTATTATGGTCTTTGGTCGCCATAGTACCTGCACTTTTGGTATTACCGCTAGCACCACCTTGCGCATAGAAATCAAGGTCGGTTAAAGCGCTAATGTAATCGCCGGTATTTATCTGTGTGGTTTCGGCACCATTATAACCTACGATTTTCCAATTCTTTATCTTATTATCTGTCGCCGAGAACTTACCCCTCATATAATCGAGTGTAAGGCCTGAAACATCAAGCTCGGTGTTATCGTAATCGGAAATTGCGGTTAAATATTTTGCCTTTTCTAAGAATGGAAATACTGTTGTATTGCCATCATAATAAGAATATGAGTTCTCATTTGCAAATGAAACATTGATTTTATCGTTTACTACAAAGGTATAACTACCAGAGCCTACCTTATATTCTACAAAGCCATCTTCTGCACCGACGTAGCTAATACCCTCTACATTTTTTGCAAGGGTTTCGCCGACATAGACGTTATATGCAGAACCCGAAGGAACCGAAACAGTAGCAGTTGTGTTTACAGGAATTTGTACATTTAAAGTTAGTTTTCCGTTACTATCCTTGCTCCAATTAGATTGAACATCGCCATAAGCGGTGCCAATAGAGGATTTTACATACTCTAAATCGGTTGGAACATAAGGCTTAATGCTAATTTCTTTATAGCCTGCACTATTTGCAGTAATACCGCCAAGGTAAGAATAGAACCAATCGTCGATAGAACCATGTAGGTTATGGTCTAGCGAGCGCGAGGTCAACTCCCACATTTCCCAAAGTGTAGTTGCACCATTTTCTATCCAGAAACCGTGGCTTGGATAGTCGGTCTGAATAGCCAAATTAAAGGCTACATCGGTATAACCATACTTAGAAAGTGCGGGGAATAATTCTTTAACACCTGCAAAGCCGCAGTTAATGTCATAATCGTTTTCTTTGATATGTTCTGCTAGGTTTTTAGCAACAGCCTTTTCGTACTCCGCAGGCACCATACCGAACATTAGAGGTACTGCGTTTGAGGTTTGTCTATAACCCTCGCCCTTACCTGTTTCGTATATGCCTTTATCGGTATTTAAGAAGTGCTCATTAAAGGCGGTAAGAAGTCCGTTTGCAAATGTTCTATAAGAGGCAGCATCATCGGTTTTGCCGAGAAGTGAGGCAACCTCCTCCATCATCAAAGCATATCTATACACATACGCGGTGTTAAGCAGTCTGCCATCTTCGGGTTGTTTATGTGGTGTATTGGCAATGGTGTTGTTTTCGCCACCCTTTGGCGCAACCCAATCGCCATAAGAACCATCTTTTATAAGACCTGATGCGGCTTCATATCTGTTGTTTTTATAGTAACCTATCTCGTTTTTCATCTGAGTATAGTAGGTTTCTAAAACTTTAGTATCTCCGTATGCTTTATAAATTTCGTAAGGCAGACCAATCATTATGCCACCCCAGATTGGGTCAGCAGTCCATCCGTCGCTCTTATTAGGCGAAATTACTGTACTGCCTCCGCTTGCGGTACTATTTTCTGCAATAGAGATAAGCCAGTTGTTAAAATACTCTTGCATATCATAGTTATTGATAATGCTTTTTGACATAACGTTAGCGTCGCCCGTCCAACCGCGCTTTTCGTACATCGGTGTATCCGACATAATAGAGTGCGAATTGTTAAGGATTGTACGCATAGTTATCTCGTGAATTTTGTTAATAAGTTCATTTGAACTCTCAAAATTACCCGAAGTCGCTAAATCACTATGCACTACCTGTGCTTTAATGTTAGCCTTTGCTTCCTCTGCGGTGCCTGGGTAACCCTCTACCTGAATATACTGGAAGCCTTTATAACTGAACTGTGGCTCAAAAGTCTCGGTACCAACGCCCTTTAAGGTATATCTATCTACCTGAATTGGACCTGTTGTAAGACCCGATGAACCATCGTTATTAACTGTACCGTTATCTCTTAGTTTTTCACCGTACGTTAATGTAACGGTAGTACCTGCCTCGCCACTAACCGTCATTTTAGCCCAACCCGCAGTTACAACGGGGTATTTTAGCACGTATTTGCCATTACCCAAATCGGTAACTTCGGTTGCATCTAAAGTTTCGGTAACTCTAATGGGGTCAATGGTCTGCACACGAAGAGTTCCTTTTGGCGCAGATAATTCCACTGCGCTATCCCAGGCGCTATCGTTAAAGCCTACCGTATCAAAACCTACCTGTTCTAATCTTGCATCGTAGGTTTCGCCCATATATAGCGAATCGCGTAACGTTGGGCTAGCGGAAGTTTTCCAATCAGTATCACTTACGAAAACTTCTTCACTACCGTCGCTATATTTAACCGCTAATTTTAGTTTTAACCTTGGCTCGCCTATCCAAGAAGCATCATTCCAGAAAATTGTATCTTCTGTAGGAAGTCCGTAAAAACCACGGCCAAGCACAACGCCCAATGCGTGCGTACCCTCTTCTAACATTTCCGTAACGTCGTGTACAACGTAAAATGCAGTTTTATGATAGTTACTCGTACCTGGGTCTAAAACGCTATCGCCAACACGCTTACCGTCAATAGACATTACAAAATATCCCAAGCCGCTTACGTAAGCTCGAGCGCTTTCTACCTCTTTAGATAATGTTATCTCGCGACGAAGATAAGGCGCGGGGGGATTAGCCTCGCCAACCGCATCTTTATCTATAGTAACAGCGCCACCCCAAGGCGAACTGCCATATTTTTGATGAGCGAAAGCGGCAGTCCAACCGCTATCATCAAAATCTATATCCTTATAACCTTCCATCTCGGTATCGCTTGTAACCCAAGTGCTATCGGTTGGTATGTACTGCTCGTCGTTAGTGGTTACAAGTTGCATTGCTGCAAGCAAACCACCGCCGGTTTGAGCACCGCCCGAACCAAGTTTATTTATTGCCTTAGCCGCGATAACGTTTTTACCGCTTACAAGCAATTCTTTAACATCAGCAAGTTGGGCGGTTTTCCAGTTACCACCGCTAGCAGTCTCGACTACTTTAACTCCGTTAACGTAAAGTTCATATTGGTCATCGCAAGTAACCGCTACCAACGCTTCTGTTAGATTTGCAATGCTTTCAATGTTTATTGTCTTTCTAAAATATCTGGTCATCGCGGGCATTGCCGACCAATAAGTTCCGTCAGCTTCATGCCAAATCCAATACGCATTTGAAAATGAAATAGACTTAGCGGCGGCGCTTGTAACCGTTGAACCGCCAATCCATTTAGCTCCCGACCACTCGTCGTTTGTATAAAGCGCGGTTTCAAACCAAGCAATATCACTATACTCGGTAACATTATCGTCCTTATCCCAAACACAAACTTTATAGTAATACCTCGTTGCAGACTGCAACGCCGCACCTTCATAAACAACCTCTACAGAGTTGTCGGAAATTACCTTTCCTGTATCCCACACAGGCGCACTACTGTTAACCTCGGGTGCGGTATCAACAATAATTCGATACGCAGTTTGCACCTCTGATTTTTTTGTAGAGTCTAACTTCCAAGAGAACGTAGGAGTTTTGTCCGCAATTCCCAAAGGATTTACTCTATTGTCTACCTTTGTTTCAATAATTGTCATACTACTCTCTCCCTCTGCTACTGCTGTGAATATGCTAAGCGGAGAAAACAGCCCTAGCACCATTACTACCGAAAGTATTGCCGATAGTATACGATGCTTTTTTGTATTAGTTTTTTGATACATAAAAAGTGCCCCTTTCGTATATCTTTCTACTTTAATTATACATAATCATTGCCTTACCTGTAAATCACACATTTATGCGATTTATCTAACTTTTCAACGATTGGTCTTGCAATAATGTAAATTTACTATTATAATAATCCTAAAGAGGTGATTACTCGTGGCTTATGTATATAAGCATATTGAACCTAGTCTGCAAAACGAGCAAAGCGTACACATTTATACTAGCGCTTACCCCAAAGGTGCAGAATCATTATTTCATATACACCAGTTTTTTGAGCTTGAAATAATCGCCGAAGGTAGTGGTGTTAACAGTTTTAAAGGGTTGGAGTGTCCTGTAAAAAAAGGCAGCGCGTACATTATAGCACCACCTATTGGGCACAAAATAACATTGCAACCCAACTCCAAGGTTTTCACTATTTCTTTTTTGGGATTTTGCAATTAGACACCCTTCTATTCTTAAACAGCTAAAACTTAACTGCAATTATAAAACACTTAACGATGCGGAACTACAAATGGTTATAAGTTATATCCATCAACTATCTGATTTAAGAGATAGCAACGATAAATACACCGAAGAAACTCGCTCTGCATTGTTGACCTTGATTCTGCTTACTGTTCTAAAAGATTCTAAAGTATACTCAGTCTGGGGAGGCAACAGTACTACACCGCAAAAAATTCAATCTGCATTAGACTACATTTATAACAACTGCGGAAGAGATATTTCACTACCCGAAGTTGCCAATTATGTTTCTCTTTCTCCTAACCACTTTGGGCATTTGTTTTTAAAAAGTGTTGGGCTAACCTTCAGTAGTTTCTTGCTACAATTAAGACTTGAAAACTCAAAGGCACTGCTTTTAGAAAATAACCTATCGTTATCCGAAATCTGCAAGGAGGTCGGGTTTAATTCAACCTCTTACTTTATTAAAAAATTCAAAGAACATTTCGGCACTACTCCTAAAAACTATAAACTATAAAAACCACACTGAAGTGTGGTTTTTGTTTTAATCGTAATAATCAAGGCCAACCGCTTGTAAATCTTTACGGAATTTTTCTACGTTTTCTTCGGTAGAAACCGCAGCCTTTTTCATTACCTCTCCTATTTTATTGTGGTTTTTAGTGAGCGCATTAAGCCAGTTCAAAAACCAAGCAAGCGGCAATAAGAACGGCATTTTATTTAAAAATCTATGCCTTTTTTTGTTATTTTCAAGCGAAGAAAATGCACTTGAAAAGGTATTCTGAATACGGGCTTTTTTTATAGACCCCGTTTGCTTTGATTTTTTATACGTCTTTGCTATTGCGTGCTTTTCAAAACTACCATACACACCGCTTGTAAACAAGTTTTCGGTTATAAGGTCGGTTACTTCGGTATCTTCTTTACCTTCAAACCAGACACCCATTGTTTTACATATATTATCATAAAACTCTAAAAGCTTTAATTCTAACAATTGCTCTCTTATATACTCGATGTCTAAATCCTTATTTGCCTTTTGCATTACATAAAAATCGAAAACATATTTTATGCCGGCACCACCATCGCGATAATGCTTTGCGAAATGCACGAAGCTGTAAATATACTGTTTTTCATAAAGTTTTTCTTCGCTCTCGAAAACTCGCCAGCCATCGCCATAATACCTTATAAAATCCTTATTATAGGTAGGCACTAGGCTCTTATGCAACTCAACAATAAGTCCGTTGGGAAGTTTCCAAGTAATTTCATGGTCGCTTTCATAAGAGAAAACATAGCCAAGTTCTTTCATCAATGGCTTTATTTTTTTATACTGACTATCGCGAATAAGCACATCAATATCACTCATCAAGCGCATTTCAGGTTTCAAATAATAATCCCTGATATAAGAGCCCTTTAAAAGTCTATAATCTATGCCCTTGACTTTGAAAGTGTTTGTTAAACGCTCAAGTTCGTACATTTGATTTACTGTGGCATAAATAATATTATAGGTATGGTCTTTAAAGCCCTGCATTTGCTCGTCGCCGAAAAGATGCAAGTTTTTAATACCATAATATGCCAAAACGCTTAACTGATGACGGTTAGCGCATTTTGCTATTTTAGCAATCTCAATATCGGTAGCAACTTGACCGACATCTTCGCCAAGTCCACTTATTAAAATGTTTAAAAACGACCTTTGAAACTCGGTCAAATCACTCACCTCAATTATACAAAATTACTCTATTGTTTTAAAATTTAATTAGTCTGTTAAATATATACTGCATATCAAAAATGAACAACAAATACCGTATTTTTCTTGGCATAGAAATATATTTACTTTTAATCCAGAAATTTATATATTTTTTTAACTCGTCCACTAATAATCTGCGTATCTTTTTGTTAATTTTTCGTTCTTCTTCTGTGCCCTTGTCAATCAGTGACAGAACACCTTCTAATGATTTTACATATAAATACGTTGCTTGCTGAACTAAATCTATATGTTTTAGGTGAACAAAACTCAAAATTTCTTTAGCATTATCCACTCTGTCCAACTGATTTTTTGTATATTTAGATTGTGTTATGCTATTCTGTCGACATAGATAATTGTAAAATGGTTTTGCACAAAGGTACACATACTCGGTATTCAACACCACTTTATATGTTGTTGCCATATCCTCATATGTTTTCCCTTCCGGAAATCGCACTGTTGCAAAACACGATTTGTGATACAAGTTTGTGCAACTAGAAAAATCACATTCATCCGTTATCAACATTTTAGAAAAAAGTATTTTACTTTGAACCAATGCGTTCTGTTCATAACATAATCCTAATTTTTTATTATTGTATTCATCTACGTTGTATCGTCCACCGCAAGAAATTTTAACATTATTATCAATACACGCATCCAACAATATCCCTATCATTTCAGGTTCTATAAAATCATCACTGTCAACAAAAGCGTAATATTCACCATTGGCTGCTTCTAAACCAGCATTTCTTGCACTAGACAAACCGCCATTCTCTTTATGGATAACTATTATCCGCGAATCATTTAAAGCAAATTTATCACACAATCTACCGGAGTTGTCAGTAGAACCGTCGTCAACCAATATTATCTCTAAATTTTCATAAGTTTGTTTTTTTACCGATTCGATGCATTTACTTAAATATAATTCCACATTGTACACAGGGATTATTACACTAACTAAATACTTTTTCATTGCTCCTCATTCCCACTTTCTTAACAACCATATAGTAAATTAATAATCCAACAACACATCTCCCTACAAAGAACGCTGTACCCGACATCATATCGCCGCGAAGTAGGAAGAAGAATTGTATAATTAAAAATGGATATACTATTCTTTCTTTAGAAAGCCTATCGCTAGTAGACCAATATTTTTTATCTGCCCATTCTTTTGTATTGCCAACAATTTGCGCAGGATTGCCAACAACTATTGAATCGTATGGTATATTACCTCTAACAACACAACCGGCACCCAAAATACAGTTATCACCAACCCTTGTGCCTGGTAGCAAAATAACATTTGCGCCTATAAAACAGTTTTTGCCTACCTTAATTTCCTTTAAAAAATACGCATCGGTTTTTATTGGCTCTGCTATTGCTTGCAGTCCAGTTGTAATTGTATAATCATGCACAAGGAAAATAACATTTTTCGAGATAATAGCATCCTGCCCTATTGTTATTTTATCATACCCTGCACCATCAAAATCAACCGAAGGGTGTATAAATCTTGCTTCGCCAATTACATTTACACCTATCTTTTTTAAATATTTATTGTAATGTTTCATATATCTTTTTGGCGAGAAATAATCTATTAAATGGATGGTTTTTCTTTGAATAACAGAAAAAATCTTAACTATTTTTTAAACAAAATCACACAACCTCCTTTAAACTACGTTTTGTATTTAATGTATTTAGACCGCTTAACCTCAACTTTTCTATCGGTCTTTATATCTTGGAAACATTTAAATAGCACTACCCAGAACGCCAGCATACACATTATTTCGGGTCTGATAAGACTTGATTCCGTTGTTGCAACCGCCAAGGCCGAAAAGATGAAAGCTAGTTTTTTATTATCATTATCTTTGGCAAGTTTTAATATAGTAAATATTAGCATAATTAAAACACCTATATACACTATCGCACCAGCATTACCTAAAAACACCAAATAAAAGTTATCAACATCTTCAAGTTTAGTTCCGCCAAACAAAAAGTTCCGTTTTGTCAAATGCTCAAAATAAACCTTAAAGTGCCACGGTCGAAAACTAAATTTTAGATTCATTTCATGAGTTTGCATTCGTGGTAGAAGCCATATAAACGGAGAAGCAAATAGCAAAGTTGCCGCAACAGGCAAAACTGTTTTTTTTATATAATACGGAACTACGCAAAAGATAGGCAACAGAGCACAAAGTACAACCGTACCTATAAAGCCAGTTCTTGAGTTAGTTCGCGTAAAAACCCATATTGCAAGTGCCAAAGCAGCAAAAAACTTAACATAGTTAATTTTCTTGGATGATAACAGTATGATCGATACCACAGAATATGATAACAAACCCGGAACATTAACACTATAAAAGCCTAAACTTTCTCGATAACGTCCGGATGCTTCATAGATTTCTGTTTGCCTTATGCCCAAAAATAATGAAGCGGCAGTTATTATTAACGTTGCAATATTAACTATATGCATATATTTATATATCTTGGCTTCATCTATTCTGCTAAGACACATACCTGCAATTAACAGATATGCAATGTTTATTGACAGCGACCCTTGTATAAGCACCAAATATGCCGAAATACCTAAAATTATTATATTGTGGAAAGCGACTTTTTCTTTATAAAAATAGATAATAACCAACAAGAGCATAGTAACAAGTCTTATTGTGGTTTTGTAATTTTCTATCTCAAAAAACGCGAACAACAGATAATTCAATCCCAATAAAGCGATTATCAAAAATATTCCCGTTTCATGATAGGTTTTTGTGCTGATCTTTTTCTTCAAACCAAATTCATTCAAAACAAAAACTCCTCAAAACTCTTACACTGCAGACAGATATGTTTCTAAATAATTATTAAGCATATTTTCTTTGCTATATTTATGTGCGTTTTCTATAATATCTTCTAAGTTAAAGTTTTTACACATATCAATTTTTTCTACCACACTATCAATATCGTGCGGGGCTACTATGAAGCCGCTTTCTTTTGAAACAATCTCAGGCAAAGCGGTTGAATCATAAACCACAGCAGGTGTGCCGCAAGCCATAGCCTCTACCGTTGGCATACCGAATGTTTCCTCTATGCTAGGGCAGAAGTAAACATCAGCCGCTGTGTATATTTCGGCTAATTCTGTGGTATTGTTGGTGCGCGTTATACCCATTACTGTATTTGGTAGTGCCTTTATTTGTTCTTCGGTCAAGCCTAATGCAATAACCCTATAGCCCTCATCCAATCTTTTGGAAAGTTCTATTACATCGTCAAGACCCTTTCGTTTGTCGTGCCAGGAGGTTGCAACAGAAAGAATTATTGTTTTATTTTTTAAACCGTTCTTTTCTCTAAAATCGCTATCAGTTGGCTTGAAAACTGACAAGTCTATACCGTTTTGAATTGTCTTAACGGGGTATTTCCCCATATACGACTTTTTAGCCTCTCCGCCAAGCCAATCGGACACAGCAGTTACAGTGCATTTTTCCAAATCCGTAAAAAGCTCTTTTTTTACTTTATAATTATTTTTACTATTATCTAAAAACACGCTTTTTGGATAGGTGTCTTTTTGAGAGCAATTATAACACCCCGTTAACCACTTATCACATTTTGCGGAAGTATAGTGTGAACAATGCCCTGTAAATGCCCAACAATCATGCAAGGTCCATACAACCGGTTTGCCCGATTCTTTAAGATAATTAAATAAAAGTTTTACATTAATATAGTATCCATGAATATTGTGTAGATTTATAACATCGGGGTCATATTCTTTGACCCATTTTATAAATTTCTTTGTTGCACGCTTTGAATTAAACCCCGCATTATCAAAAACACGCGTTATTATTCCGTGTATTCTTACCCCTAAATCATTTTCTATGCGAATGCCATATTTTTCAAACTTTTTATCAGCCTGCATTCTTCCGTATGCTATTTTACATTCATGACCTCTTTCGGTCAACATATCTGCCAAGTCTGTACAAATTCTTCCTGTACTTCCTCTTCCGCAGTATGCATTTATAAATAAAACTCGCATTTTTTCACCTTATGTATCTAGTATTTCATCGCGGTATTTTTTAATTGAAATATCTTTTGTAAAATGGTTTTTCATATATTCGTAACCGCGACTGCCCATTTCTTCTAATTCTTCTTTCGGAGTGTTTATGAATTTTTCTATTAGATTTGCCACGCCCTCATAGTCTTTTGGAGAAACCGCATAACCACAGTTTGTACTTTCAATTATGTCGCGCGCTTCCGTTCCTTCTTCCAAAACTGCAAGTGCAGGTTCGGCGGTTGCTAATAGTCCGTATAATTTTGACGGACACGAAACACCCTTTATACCCTTTGCGTTCACAATCCAATGAACATCGGCAGAATTAAGGCTATATATTAAATCTTCTTTTGCCTGGTAAGGAATAAAAACAACATTTTTCATATTATGTTCTTCTACATAATTCATAAGTTGTTCTTTTAAGGTTCCCTCGCCTACAAAGGGGAAAATCACATTTTCATAATCTTTAAATCTTTCAACAACTTTTATTAGATTTTCTAAATCGTAAAATAAACCTATGTTGCCCGAATACATAATAACAAATTTGCCATCCAGACCATGCTTTTTCTTAAACTCTACAACCTTTTCGTTATCCTTTGGCAACGGATATGTTTCTTTGTCGTCAATCCAATTATTTATAAACACTGTTTTTGGCATTTTCTTTGGAAAACGCTTCTTCATAGTGTCTACCATATCTCTGCCAACAACAATAATTTTATTAGATACTAAACAACTGAACTTATCAAGCAACATCATAGCGGTAAGTATTAACTTGTTTTTACTGAAGCCAACAGCGATAGTTTGCTCTGGATTATAATCCTGAATTACATATAAAAGTTTTGATTTTTTAAAGCGAAGAAGATTTATCCATTTTCCTGCTACACCTAACAAACCGCCCAATATTGGAGGTTGCGATTCAGTTAAAATATAATCGGTTTTTGGGGCTTTAAAGGTTGCCCAAAGAGAACGGAAAAAATATGCCAAAACATTTTTAACACGACTTAATTTGTTGCCCTTATCGTATTGAGGCACCCTAACTCTAATTACTTTAACGCCGTTATATTCTTCATAATAATACTTTTTTTGTTGATATTTTTCTTCGATACTTCCAGTATAACACGGAACCGAGGTTATTACTGTAATATCAAATTCTTGTGCTAAATCGTTACACAAGTCGGTACACAGTTGCGCTAATGAAGCTACCTCTGGATAATAAAATTGAGCATATAAAATCAGTTTCTTCTTATCCATAGTTCCTCCTACTTTGCACCTGATTTTTTAACCACTGACACAATAGTTTTAAAAATTATCTTTAAATCCAACCACGCCGAACGATTAAGAATATAATACATTTCCATCTTTTGACGTTCGCCTGTTTCGTATGTAGCACCATTTCTTGCATAGGCTTGCCAATAACCCGTTAAACCGGGTTTAACTGAAAGAAACGCCTTTTGTTGCTCGGGTGAGTAATTTTCCTCTATCTCCGATTGAAGTATAGGTCGTGGTCCAACTATTGACATATCGCCTTTTATGCAAATATTTATCAATATTTGAGGAAGCTCATCTATCGAAAGTCTTCTAATCAAAGCACCAAAACATTTGCTTCCGTCTCCCTCTTTTTTGTATCCAATTAAACGTGGGTCATCAGATAACTTGTATTCCCTCTTGTAAATTTCTATTTGCTCAGGGGTAAGCATTTTTTCCAAATTATCAGCGCCTACTTTCATACTACGAAATTTATACACACCAATCATTTTGCCATCTTTGCCCAAACGCATTTGCTTGTAGAACGGACTTCCATTATCCTTTAAAACAATAATCAATGACACTATTGCCATGGGTATTAAAAGAACTAAACTTGCGCAAAAAGATGCACAAAAATCAAACATCCTTTTTATTATTAAATAAAAACGGCTTGGTTCCTTTATGATTATTGAAGATACTTCTTCTTTTTCAATTGTTTCTATCGGGGTTTGAGTTTCAATCATAATCTCGTTCCTCTCTAAATTCTCTTTAAAACGACTTACGCTATAACGCGCACACACTATTTCACATTAAACATACAAATGCTAAATTAGTATAACATATAACGCATTTCAAGTCAACACAAGTTATATTAAATACTTATAAAATATTTTTAAGATGTCGTGTAATTTTATATTTTTTACACAATTTCAATTTTCTTTTTATTACTTGTGGGTTGCAAAGACAGGTATTTTTTGCTATACTGTATGGCATAGAATCAACAAACGGGCGGTGAACAAAAAGTGAAGATAGGTAACTTTGAAGTATCGGGTTATGCGGCATTAGCGCCTATGGCGGGTGTTGCAGACAAGGCTATGCGAGAAATTTGTATAGGCTATGGTGCAGCATACTGCATAAGCGAACTCATTTCTGCCAAAGGCGTATCTCTGGGCGACCGAAAATCCAAAGAACTTATGGCAATTTCCGACGCTGAGCGTCCCGTTGGTATTCAACTTTTTGGTTCTGACCCCGAAGTTGTAGCCGAAGCGGCAATTGCTGCGGCTAAACAGACACCTGAGTTTATTGATATAAATATGGGGTGCCCTGCCCCAAAAGTTGCAGGCAACGGCGGCGGCAGTGCTTTGATGAAAAGCCCAAAACTTGCAGGCGAAATTGTAAAGGCTTGCAAAAACGCGGTAGATTTACCCATTACCGTAAAAATAAGGTCGGGGTGGGATAAAAATAACATCACCGCCACAGATGTCGCGAAATATTGTGAAGAGGCAGGCGCCTCCGCTATAACGGTGCACGGAAGAACACGCGACCAAATGTACGCGCCACCCGTTAATTTAGACATAATTAAAGCGGTCAAAAATTCGGTTTCTATACCCGTAATTGCAAATGGCGACATCGATTCACCAAAAGCGGCGGCAGATATGTATCAAGCTACCGGTTGTGATTTTATTATGGTTGGCAGGGCGGCTATGGGCGCTCCGTGGATATTCTCGCAAATTAATGCCTATTTAAAAGACGGTACAATTCTCCCTGACCCTCCCCTTTCTCAAAGAATGCTAATTATGATTAAGCAGATAGAACTTATGAGAAAGTACAAAGGCGAGCATATTGCTATGCTTGAAGCAAGAAAACACACCGCTTGGTATATGAAAGGCCTTCGCGGTGCCGCAGAACTTAGAAGAAACTGTGCAAATATAACCTCTTTTGACGACGTTTTACAAATTTCAAAACTAGCGCTACAAAATGGCGAAGATTAACTTTAAAAATTTTACAATTTAGTATTGAAAGTTGTGGGCTTTTGCACTACAATATTACTAGAAAACTTTATTACTTTACGGAGGTAATTTTTATGGATAAGAATCAAGACTACAATCCCGATATCGTAACCCTGACCGATGACGAAGGCAAGGAATACACCTTTGAGGTTTTAGATGCTGTTGAGTGCGACCTTGGCAGATATTTGGCTATGCTACCCATTTACGACGACCCAGGGAAACAACTTGAAGACTCGGGCGAATTGGTTATCGTTAAGGTTTTAGAAGAAGATGGCGAGGAATATTTTGCCGACATCGAAGACGACGATGAGTACGAAACCATTTCCGAAGCATTTATCGAAAGATTGCGCGATTATTTCGAAATAGACGAGCAATAATAAAAATATCCGTCCTGCATTGTGCGTGGACTTTGTGGCTCTTATAACCCTACAAGTGTTTTTTCGGGAGTTTTGCTCTTACAGTGGAGCTGCAGGCCTTACGCCTTTGGCGGTTCAAGGAAACATGAAGCTGCAAGGAGAACACCCACCTGCATATATAAGCAGGTTATCAACAGCCACTTACGGCAATGCGGGATACACACTAATAATTAAAAGCCGATAGATTTTGTCTATCGGCTTTTTGCTATTATTTTAATAAATCGTTTTTCTTAATAAAATCTATTACCTCATCAACCGTTGTAAACGCTAGTGCTACAACAGTATCTGCACCACCATAATAAATCGCTATTCTGCCTGTTTCGGCATCTGTCAATGCGGCGCACGGGAACACAACGTTTGGAACGTCGCCTACGCACTCATAATCGGTTCTTGGGTTTAAAAGATAGCAGTTTGCACGGTGCTTTACCTTCCAAGGCTCATCTTTATCCATAATAGCGGCACCCATACTGTAAACAAAACCGTTACAACTTGTGGTAACACCGTGGTAGAAACAAAGCCAACCCTCGTCTGTTTCAATAGGTGTTGGACCTGCTCCGATTTTAGTAGCCTCCCAAACTTTCTCGGGTTTCATAACAAATTTGTGCTTACCCCAATATGTAAGGTCGGGACTTTGGCTTAAAAACAGTTCTCCGTAAGGGGTATGGCCTTTATCGCAAGGACGGCTGAAAAGCATATAATTACCCTTTACTTTTCTTGGGAAAAGCACACCGTTACGGGACACGGGCAAGGTAGCGTCGGGATATTCCTCGAACTCCTTAAAATCTTTGGTTCTTGCAATACCAATAGTAGTACCGCCCGGGTTGCCTATACGTACCCACGAAAGATAGAACCAACCATCAATCTCGCAAAGTCTTGGGTCGTAACCAGGGAAAATATATTCGCTATTAAGGTCCCAATGAATTGCATCCTTTGAAAAGCCCGTTACCAAGAACTGACTTCTTGTCATATCATCAACACGAAAAACACCTGCAAAGCCATCGCCGTAAGGCACAACTGCCGAGTTGAATATGCTGTTTGACATAAAAAGGTCGTCGCGGTTGATAATAGGATTGCCACTGTATCTCCACACAGGATACTGATAACCTTGTGGCTTATCCTCCCAAGGAATATTTTTTAAAGGTTTGCCAATTATTTTTGCCATATTTTAACCTCCACTATTTTATACTTTAATTATACTATCACTTAAGATGTTTTTCTACTGAATTTTTTTACTGAAAATTTGTAGAATTTTACTATTTTGTAATTTCATATTTGTAGTTTTTAATTTTGCTTGTAGCGTAGTAAGAAAATATAAATAATTTTATTTGCAAATTACGTAAAAAAGGTAGTAAAATACTTGTAAAATAAGGCTAATTATGGTAAACTAACTATATATGTACTTTTGAAAGGATTGAAAAGTATGGAAAAACAAAAGTTTTATATTACCACCGCAATTGCATACACTTCAAGCAAACCCCACATCGGTAATGCTTACGATATCGTTCTTGCGGATATGATTGCACGTTATAAACGCAAACAAGGTTTCGACGTTTACTTTATGACAGGTTCTGACGAGCATGGCCAAAAAATAGAGGAGCAAGCAAAGGCACAAGGCATCTCCCCTAAGGAATACGTTGACAAGGTTTCTTCCGAAATTAAAATGGTTTGGGACAGCCTTAATACTACCTACGATAAATTCATCCGCACTACCGACGATTATCACGAAGATGCGGTTAAAAAGATTTTCAAAAAACTTTACGAACAAGGCGACATATATAAAGGCACTTACGAAGGTAAATACTGTGTTCCTTGCGAATCTTTCTTTCCCCCCTCTCAGCTAGTTGATGGTAAATGCCCCGACTGTGGCAGAGACTGTATCGATTCAAAAGAAGAAGCATATTTCCTAAAACTTTCAAAATATGCCGACCGACTTCTTAAATATTACGAAGAAAACACCGATTTCTTCCGTCCCGATTCCAGAAGAAGCGAAATGATAAACAACTTCTTAAAACCAGGTCTTCAAGACCTTTGTGTTTCCCGTTCAACTTTCAAATGGGGCGTGCCTGTGGATTTTGACGATAAGCACGTTATTTACGTTTGGATTGACGCGCTTTCAAACTACATTACCGGTATCGGCTATAACCCCGATGGCAGTAGCGATATGTATAAAAAATATTGGCCTGCCGACCTACATGTTATCGGTAAGGATATAGTTCGTTTCCACACTATTTACTGGCCAATTATTCTTATGGCTTTGGGCGAGCCGTTACCAAAACAGGTTTTAGCGCATCCTTGGATGCTTTTTGCAGAAGATAAAATGTCTAAATCTAAAGGTAACGTTATTTATGCCGACGAGCTTGCCGCACGCTTTGGCGTTGATGCAGTTCGTTACTACTTGCTTGCCGAAATGCCTTTCGCCCAAGACGGTAACATTACCTACGAAAGTTTCATTGGTAGATATAATTCTGACCTTGCAAACACACTTGGTAACCTTGTAAACCGCAGTATTGCTATGACCAATAAGTATTTTGGTGGTACAACAAAGTATGCAGAAGCATTTGACGAGTTTGATAGTTCACTAATAGCATCTGCAAACGAAACCATAGAAAAATACTATAAACTAATGGACGAGTACCGCAACGCAGATGCCGCCGCATTAGTTATGAACTTTGCAAAACACTGCAACAAGTATATTGACGAAACTATGCCTTGGGTACTTGCTAAAGACGAGGACAAAAAAGAGCGCTTAAGTGGTGTTATGTATAACCTACTTGAAAGCATTCGCTTGCTTTCATCTTTACTCGAGCCAATTATGCCAGACTGTGCAGATAAGATTAAAGCACAACTAGGAGTCAAAGAAAACGAGCTTAAATATGGTGTAGTTAAAGAATACAGTGTTGGCACCGCAGAGCCTTTATTCCAAAGAATTGATGCAGAAAAAGTTTTAGCAGAAATTAAAGCAGAAATCGAAGAAAAAGCAAAAGCCGCAGCCGCAGAAAACGTTGTAACCTTACCACAAATTGCTATCGACGATTTTGCAAAGGTTGAACTTCGCACCGCAAAGGTTATCGCTTGCGAGCCTATAAAACGCGCGAAGAAACTTTTAAAATTAACCTTGAATGACGGTAGCGGTAAAGACAGAATTGTTGCTAGCGGTATCGCCACTTGGTATAAACCCGAGGATTTAATCGGCCACACAGTAATTGTTGTTGCTAACCTAAAACCTGCAGTTCTTTGCGGTGTTGAGAGCAACGGCATGATTCTTGCAGCCGACGTAGCTGATAACGATGTTAAGGTTATTTTTGCCGACAACATTCCCGAGGGATGCAAAATAAGATGATAGACGAATTGCTTTGCGGTGTGCCGGAATACCACGGTATTTTCGACACCCACGCGCATTATGACGATTCGCGATTCGATGGTATAAGAGACACCCTTTTGGAGCAGTTGCACCTTAAGGGTGTTACAAATATCATCAATTGTGGTTGCGATATAAAGTCTAGCGAAAAGGCGCTAGAACTAGCTAGCAAATTTGACTTTATGTATGCTGCGGTTGGCTTTCATCCTGAAAACCTTGACCCGACACCCGATTTAGCGCGCCTTGAAACTCTACTGCAACACGAGAAAGCCGTAGCGCTTGGCGAAATAGGTCTAGACTACCATTGGGATATTGACAAAGACCTTCAACACGAGTGGTTTGAGGAGCAATTAAAGTTAAGTTTGGAACTTGACATTCCCGTAATTATTCACAACAGAGAGGCGCACGACGACTGCTTGAAACTGCTAAAAAAATATAAACCCAAGGGCGTTATGCACTGTTTTTCGGGTAGCGTAGAAACCGCTAGAGAAATTTTAAAACTTGGTATGTATATAGGGCTAGGTGGTGTGGTTACGTTTAAAAATGCACGCAAAACTGTTGAGGTAGCCGAAATGCTACCACTAGACAGGTTGCTTTTAGAAACCGATTGCCCCTATCTTGCCCCTGTGCCATTCAGAGGTAAAACCTGCCACTCTGGGCATATTGCCTTTGTAGCAGAACGTATTGCAGAAATACGCGGCACTACTACGGAAGAAATTGTTAGTGCAACGAATAAAAATGCAAAAGAACTATTCAATATAAAATAAGCATAAAATTAAAAAACAGCCGCACTCACCCAGTGCGGCTGTAACTGTACTATATAAAAAAGCAGTGGGCAAACCCACTGCTTTTTAGTTTGGTTTAATTATTTAACCTTAACCTTTTTAACTGCCGACCAACTTGATTTGTAACTGCTACCTTTGGTAACGCGAACACGTACATAGTAGGTCTTCTTGCTCTTTAACTTCTTAACAGTTTTAGAAACTGTCTTGTTCTTAGAAATCTTTACAGTCTTTGCACCTTTGAATGATTTAGAAGTGCTATACTGAATTTCGTAACCTGTACCTGAAGTCTGTTTGCTGTATTTTACAGTAAATGCTTTTTTACCGGCTTTTAGCGAAGAAATAGAGGTCTTCTTAGGAACAATTTTAAAGGTTAATGTTTTTGTGCCACTATAGTTGTTTTTGAACACAACCTTAGCGGTTGCTTTACCAACAGACTTATTCTTTGAATATGTTACTGTATAGTTAGTAGAAGCAATAGGTTTACCTGCGGCATCTTTAACTGTTACTTTGGGGTTAAGAGTTTTGCCTGTGTATGCAACGCTAGCTGCAATAGATACAGTTTTAATTTTGCTTATTTTGCCAGAGTTGATATAAGCGCCACAAGCACAAGCTTTTCTAATGACACCATCCGCACTTAAGGTTGCTTTTGATGCTACATAAGTTCTTACATAGCTATGTGCTTTCTTAGTACCTACAGCAGTAACTGTATGTGTACCCTTGCCGCAACCATAATCACACTTAGCGGTCTTTGTGCCGTCGGCTTTACAAGTAGCATTGTTGTTATATACATAGTTGGTATACTTATGACCATTTGGATTTAATTCACCATTAGGTTCGCCGCAGTTATCGCAAACAGCATAATCTACACAAGTAGCGGTGCCGCCTGTGTGTGCGGTGCACTGTGCTATGTTAAGTGTGAAAGGTACATCAACGGGTGTATTACCAGGATTGGAAATATCAGCCTCACCAACGCCGGAAGTAATATCTAAAACCGTAACTTTTGCGATTTTTTGACCGTTCTCGCCACAAGCAGTTTTATCGGTAGTAATCCCTAACGTTGCAATATTATAGCTATTGGTTACGTTCTCAGGAAAAAGTTTTTCTAAACTTTGTTCGTATTGTGCACCACATTCGATAATAACAACACTTGTGCTACCAGTATGTGCTTTCCAACCAGGAATATTAGTCTCTATATCATATACAACGGTTTCATTACCGTCCTTATCTACTTCAACTTCCGAAGAAATGGCAAAGCCTTCAGGCAATTCAACTTGGAACTGCACGCCTCTGATATCGCTTAAACCTTCGGGAATAGCGAAGTTAACCTGCAACTCGTCTTCTGCCTTTGTTATTTCGCCGCTAAAAGAAATAGCGTCTTTAACATCGGCAACAGGAGTAGTTGCATAAGCAGGTACAGCAAACAAAGAAATTGCCATACATAAAGCTAAAACGATTGATGAAATTTTATTGAATGTTCTCATGGGTATCATCCTCCTAATATCATACATAAATAATATAATAAAATAAGGTTTTTGTCAACAATAATTATGCACAAAAACATAGCACTTTTATTGTATATAAGCACCATATAATAGCCCCAAAAACAATATTGCAAAACTCAAAGAGCAAAATTGTGTTATTAACAAAAAGCACCGCTAAAAATTTAGCGGTGCTTTAAACTTAAAATTAATCTGAAACGTAAGGTAACAAAGAAACGAAACGTGCGCGTTTAATTGCAACGGTAAGTTCGCGCTGATGTGCAGCACAAGTACCGGTTACGCGGCGAGGTAGAATCTTTGCACGCTCGGAAATAAATTTACGAAGACGAGCTACATCCTTGTAATCTATAACTTCAACACGGTCTACGCAGAAATGGCAAACTTTTTTGCGGCTCTTTCTGCGGACGGGTCTATCCATTTTTTCCATAGATATTAGCCTCCTAACTGAAAATTACACAATTTTGTGATTTAGAATGGCAAATCGTCATCACCCGGCAAAGAAGAGAAATCTTCTGCAGCGGTGTTAGAGAACGATGGTGCCGCTTGCTGCTCTGGAGCAACTGCGGAAGCATCACGCTTTTCGGCAAAATGAACATTATTAGCAACAACCTCAAATGCGGTGCGATTATTACCGTCTTTATCAGTATATCTACGGGTTTGAATTGAACCGTCTACTGCAACAAGTTGGCCTTTTTTGAACCACTTTGAAACAAACTCGGCGCGTTGACGCCAAGCAACGATATTGATAAAATCGGTTTGCCTTTCTTCACCGTTTTTGTAAGCCCTATCAACTGCTAATGTAAAGCTGGTTACAGGAATATTTGAAGTAGTATATCTAAGTTCTGGGTCGGCAGTAAGTCTGCCCATTAAAATTGCGGTGTTAAGCATGATTTTCACTTCCTAAAATAAATTACTTTTTAACTATCATAGTTCTTAATACGCCATCGGTAATTTTAGCTACACGATACATTTCCTCAGGGAAATTTTCGCCTGATTCGAAGTTATAAAGAACATAGTAAGCTTCTGTCTCATAGTTGATTTCGTAAGCTAAGCGACGCTTGCCCCATGCATCAACACTCTCAACAGTACCATTTGCTGCTATCAACTGCTCGAATTTCTCCTGCAGTGCGGTAGCGGCTTCCTCTCCGCCTTTTAGTGAGAACACCATAACGGCTTCGTATTTGGTAGTCATCTAATTGCACCTCCTTCTGGTCTAATGGCTACATATAACAGTAGCAAGGACGTTAGTTATTTTTAACGCTCAAATTATTATAGCAGAACAAAACCAATAAGTCAAGAGTTTTTATTCTGTTGGTGTTTGCTCTATGTTTTCGGTATTTTCCGTGTTTCCACTATCAGATGCCACGCTTGAAGTAGTCGTTTGCGTCTCTGATGATTCCGGCGGTGTTACCGGAGTTTCGCTTGAAACCTCTTCCTTTACAGAACTTACTGCTTTTTGCCCTTTACTTACGTATAGCACGATTGTACTTGTTACGCTTGTGCCGGGTTCAGGATTGGTGCGGATTATTCTGCCCTTTGCTATCGTGTCGCTATATTCCTCTACTATGGTATAAGAAATGCCGCGTTTTGAAAGTACGTTTATAGCGTCGTTTTTAAGTCTGTTAGCAAGATTCGGCATTGAAGGGGGCGCACCTTTGCTGATGGTTAATTTAACAGTTTCGGTGTTTTTTATTTTAGTTCCCTTTGGCACCGATTGTTCTATTACAATACCGGTTTCATAAACTTCAGAGTATATTTCCTCTACCACGAACTGATATGCGCTATAATTCGGATTACTCTTAATCTTGGTGTTATAGTTCATACCAACGAAGTTTTGAACCTCGATATCCTCAATTTCCTTATAATAAGAAAGTTCAACCTTTGATTCAACGCTAACCTTTGTACCGGGTTTTGGCGACATTTTGAATATTCTATCACTTTCTTCGCCAAGTTTGGTTACTGCGATAGGTACGATATTTTCAGGCAAGAATCCCATTTCAAGCAAAGCTACGCGAGCCTCTAAGTAGGTTGCTTCTTCATCAATAAAGTCGGGCAAGGAAACGGTTTCACTACCAAGACTTATGTATACACCGAGTTTTTCCTCCGCCTCTATTTCGTGGCCTACTTTTTGGGTCTGCTTATAGATTTGACCGCGTTCATACTTATCGTTGTACTCTTTTGAAAGCACATCGAATTGTATATCTTTAAAGCCTTGTTCTTCGTAATATTCAAGTACCTCTGCACAAGTTTTACCCTTGAAATCTATAACCGTTGCAACAACGTTTTCTTCGTTAACAATGTATTCACTGCTCGTTGGAACCGAAATGTTATTTCCGCCACCTGTAACGGTCTCGAAAATATTTTTCCAGTTTTTGCCTATAATCAAGGCGATTATAACAAGCACAACGGTTGTAGCAACCGCAATTGAAAGAATACCATACTGCTTAAAGAAGGTAGGCTTTTTATCGGTTTCTTCTTCCTTTGCTACTTGAGGAAGCCCCGAGTCTGCCATGAGGTCTTCTTTTAATTTATCTACGGTTTTAGTACGGTTTTCAGGCATTACCTGTAAAGCCGCAGCCAAAGACGCCAAAACGTTTTTAGGAATAGACTCTACAAGTTTGGCAGGAATGGTCATATTATCGTTTGACATACGCTCGGTAGCCTCTGGAGGAGGGTTGCCTACTAAAGTACGGAATAATGTTGCTGCTATGCCGTACACGTCGGTCCAAGGACCCGACTGAGCGTCATATCCATACTGCTCTATTGCGGCAAATCCCGGGAATAGTCTTGAAGAAATATCACTTCTTGAAGTTCTTGCCGCTGCGATACAGAAGCCAATTATACGCACTTTACCGTCACGACCTACAAGCAACGTTTCAGGGCTTAAGCCTCTGTGAACAATATTAGCCGCATGTAATTGACTTAAGGTTGGTAAAAGTGGCAAGAATAATGAACGAGCCTGTTCCCAAGTAAGTTGGCCGCCGTTACGCATTAAAAATTCGCGCAAGGTTATGCCCGAAACACTTTCGGTAACATAATATGCTGTGCCGCCTGCTTCGAAAATATCGATAACGTCAAGCAAGTTTGCATTTCCGTTTAAAGTAGAAAGCGTGCGTGCAAGTTCGATAAAGCATATAAGCGACTCATTATAACTGAAAGAACTCTCACGGTCTATCCTGATAGTTCCATCCGCCTCGCGCGAGCAGATATCGCTTGGAAAATACTCGCGAATACGAACAACCTTTCCGCTTTCGATTTCTTTACCGATATAGGTTATACCCTCGCCGCCAAAATCAAGCACCTTTCCAACAATATATTTACCGCCGAGGATGGTTCTTACGGGCAATCCTTCGCCGTTATCGGTTGCGGAATTATCGTATCCGCAGATAGAACAAATTTGCTCCTCTCCGATTTCACCCATACAGCCCATACAAAGACCCTTTGTATTTTCCATACTAAAGCACCTTTCCTTTCGTTAAACAAAGCTTTAATATAAATTTACATATCTATTTTAACACATATGTCAAGTGCCGAAACGGTTATGCCTTTTGCTCGTCCAAAGTTAAACGATAACTCCCTAAAAATTCTTCTATAAAGACCTCGGCTTCGGGAAGTTCTAAATTTTTAACCGCCTTTAAAGTGCTTTGCTCTGCTACCGAAAACTCGGTATTCCCCGCTTTGCCCTCTTCTATGCACTTTATAAGCGCCGAGATTTTATCTGCCGCACGGATAATCTTTTTATACTCGTCTTCTGCTTCATAAACCTCTTTATACGCATCGGTAAAATCGCTTGGCAAAAGGCTTAAAAGTTGATCTTCGGCGGTTTTTTCGATTTCTTTATATACAGAACGAATTTTCTCGTTACTGTACTTAATTGGTGTTGGCATATCCCCCGTTATTATCTCGGTTGTATCGTGGAACATAGCAAGCACCGCCGCACGTTCGGGGTTAAGATTACCTCCAAAGCGCTTATTATTTATCACGCATAATGCGTGGGCTATAAAGGCGGTTTCCAAGGAATGCTCGGAAAGATTCTCTGCCCTTGTATTACGCATAAGCCCCCAACGGTTAATATGCTTCATTCTGGATAACATAGCAAAATAATGGTACGACATTCGTAATTTACCTCTTTTATAAATTAAGTACTAAACTATTGAATATTATAACAGAAACTGATATAATATCAATATGTTTCTTTAAATTAAGTCTAAAAGGAGTTTTATAATGCTTCAGTTAAATGCTGTTCGACCTAAAAAGAATATGGCTCTGTACGCATTTTTAATGGGTATTTTTATAGCTGCGGCTTTTTTTGTGCCTTATATCGTTTTGGGTAACGGCTATTTTTTATTCTACGGCGATTTTAATGTTCAGCAAGTACCTTTTTACGCGCTAGCGCACGACGCCATAAGAAGCGGAAATATTGGTTGGTCCAGCGTTACCGACCTTGGCGCGAACTTTATAGGCTCGTACTCCTTTTACCTTTTGGGCAGTCCGTTCTTTTTAATAACATTGCTTTTTCCTAACAGTTTTTTGCCATACCTTATGGGACCGCTATTTATTCTAAAGTTCGGTTGCGCTACCCTTACTGCATATCTCTATATTAAACGCTATGTGAGAAGGCAGGAAAGCGCGGTTTTAGGCGCCCTTTTGTACGCCTTTTCGGGTTACTCAATATACAATATTTTTTACAACCATTTCCACGAAGCAATAATCGTGTTTCCTCTACTACTGCTCGCTATGGATATGCTTATAGCCGAAAGGAAACGCGGTATTTTTGGAGCTATGGTTTTTTTAGCTGCCATTACCAACTACTTTTTCTTTTACGGAATGGTGGTTTTCTGTGTAATTTATTGGTTTATAAAAACCATTGGCGGAAGTTACAAACAAAATCTTCGCTGCTTTGCACTTATGGTGCTTGAAGCAGTTCTGGGTCTACTGATGGCTATGGCGCTTTTACTACCCTCAATCCTAAGCGTTTTGCAAAACGAACGTCTTTCGAGCATTAGCCTGGGCTATGACTCTTGGCTTTATGGCAGAGTGCAGATATACGCTAATATTTTAGAAGTTCTATTCTTCCCACCCGATATTCCTGCAAGACCCGTTTTCTTCCCCGGTGCAGACGTAAAGTGGTCTTCGCTTGGTGCTTGGCTACCTTTATTCAGCGTTACGGGCGTGCTTGCCTTTATGAAGGCGCAAAAGAAACATTGGATTTCAAAGATACTAAAAGTTTCGCTATTTATGGCGCTTGTACCCATTCTAAACGCGGCATTTTCATTCTTCAACAGCGCTTATTATGCGCGTTGGTTCTTTATGCCAATACTCATTATGTGCCTTGGCACTGTTATGGCAATTGAAAATCACGAGGTTGATTGGAAACCCGCGCTTCGCACAGTTTCTATTATCACGGTAGTTACAAGCCTTATAATAGGTCTGTGGCCCGAGGGCAAAAATGACGATGGCAGTATTACCCACTTTGGCATTTACACCTACGAAGAAGGCAGTTACACCTATATTGCAAGGTTTGCCACCGCTTGTGGCATCGCAACAGCATCCCTTTTAGTTTTATGGCTGCTTTTAAAGGCTTATAGAAAATACCACGAACTTTTCGTTAAAAACGCCATTACCGCAGTTGCTATTATCTCGGTAATTTATTCTGCTATATTCATTGGTTGCGGGAAAGCACACAGTTACGATATAAAGAACGAGGTTATACCAAACCTTATTGAAGGCGAACTTAAATTAGAGGGCGACCCCGACACCTTCCGTATAGACTGCTACGAATGTATGGATAATACCGCGATGTTTTTGGGGTATTCAAGCATAAATGCTTTTCACTCTATCGTGCCTGCAAGTGTTACCGAATTTTACGAGTATATTGGTGAAAGTCGCTCGGTTGCAAGCAGACCCTCTACCGATTGCGCAGGCATACGCCCATTGCTTTCAGTTAAGTATCTTTTAACACGTGAAAACGGCGAAAGTTTCCAAGATGAAGAAGGAAACGACAAGATGGAGGGGTATAAATTCTTAAAAACTGAAAATGGTTTTAATGTTTACGAAAACGAAAATTATATCCCTTATGGTTTCACCTACGATTATTATGCGACCAAAGAAACTGCCGACGAGGTTTCGGATTATCTGCGACCCAACTTGATGGTTAGAGCGATGCTTTTAGATGATGCACAAATCAAAAAATACGGCAAGATTTTAAAAGACATTGAAACCGACAGTTATATTTTATGCAGTGAACAATTAGCCGAAGATTCTGACGCTAGAAAGAAAACTGCCGCAGAAAAATTTGAGTTTACGAATAGCGGATTCAATTCCGAAATCACGCTAGAACGAGATAATCTCGTCTTTTTCTCCGTTCCTTATGAGGACGGTTGGAAAGCTTACGTTAACGGAAGCCCCGTAGAAATAGAAAAGGTTAACGTTGGTTTTATGGCGGTATACTGTAAAGAGGGTAAAAACCAGATCACATTCCAGTATACTACACCGGGGCTTTATCTTGGTATTTTAATTTCGGTAATCGGCGCAGTTATGTTCTGTATATATCTGTTTAGTGTGAAGTTATATCGCAGAAGGCACCCTTATCGCTACTGTGGCGAGTGGCCCGAGGGAGAAAAATTGGCAATATACTTTAAAAACAATCCCGAGTTATTGCCACCAAAAGAAGAACCTGAACCGGTTGAAACTACCGAGCCTCCAAAAGAGGAAGAAGATACGGGCAGCACATATATTGACGTAGATGCTCTACACAAATTTATAGGAGAAAAAGAGGATGAATAAGCCAAATAAAATTCCGACACTATACGTTGCAGTGCCCTGCTATAATGAACAAGAGGTACTGGAAGAAACCACTAAAAGACTGCAAGAAAAGTTAAGCGAAATGATGGTCGAGGGGCTTATTAGTGATAGCAGTAGAATCCTTTTTATTGACGATGGCAGTCGCGACAAAACTTGGGAAATTATAGAAAGAAAGCACCAAGAAAACAATCTTGTTTGTGGGCTTAAACTAGCACACAATAGAGGGCATCAAAACGCGCTTTTAGCCGGCCTTATGACCGCCAAAAGTTTAGCCGACTGTGTTATTTCTATTGATGCTGATTTGCAAGACGATATTTCGGTTTTAGACGAGTTTGTAAAAAAATATTTAGATGGGTGCGACATTGTTTACGGTGTTCGCAAATCAAGAAAAAGCGATACTTTCTTTAAGCGCCAAACCGCGCAAAGTTACTATAAACTTCTTAAGTTACTCGGCGTGGATGTAGTATACAATCACGCAGATTACAGGCTTATGAGCTCTCGCGCGCTAGACGCATTGGAAGAATATAAAGAGGTTAATTTATTTCTTCGCGGCATTGTAAAACTTATCGGTTTTAAAAGCGATACGGTGGAATATGAGCGGAAAGAAAGGTTTGCAGGCGAATCTAAATATCCGCTTCGAAAAATGATTTCCTTTGCGCTTGACGGTGTTACTTCGTTTAGCATAAAACCAATTAAAATCATAGGCAATCTAGGCATTGTTATTTCGGTTTTAAGCGTGTTTGGTCTTTTATACGCACTTATTGCAAAACTTACCGGTAACGCTGTAACGGGTTGGACCGCGATTGTTGCTTCAATTTGGCTTATAGGCGGTATTCAACTTTTTTCACTTGGGGTAATCGGCACCTACATTGGTAAAATTTACAGCGAAACCAAAGCCAGACCCAAATATTTAATTGAGGAATTTTTAGAAAAGTAGGTTTCTGTTATGCCAAGGTTTTTTTGCGAACATTTTGAGTCTAATCCCGTAATTAGCGGCGAAGACGGACGACATATCTCGCGCTCTTTAAGAATGAAGGCGGGCGAACAGTTGACCGTTTGCGACACTATGGGAACAGATTTTAATTGCGAAATTGAAAGTATACAAGATGATACAATATATTTGAAAATACTAGATAGTAAGAAAAACACTAGCGAGCCTAATATTAAGGTAACACTCTTTCAGTGCATACCAAAAGGCGATAAACTAGATTTAGTTGTGCAAAAAGCGGTAGAACTGGGGGTCCACGAAATCGTACCCGTGTTATCCTCGCGTTGTGTTTCAAGACCTGATGCTAAATCTATGCAGAAAAAACGTATGCGTCTGCAAAAAATCGCCGATGAAGCGGCAAAACAGTCAGGACGTGGAATTTTGCCAAAAATTTCAGATATGATTAGTTTTAAGGAATGTTGCGAGCGCTTAAAAGATTTCAGCAAAAGCATTATATTTTACGAGCTCGGCGGTGCACCCTTAAAAGATATAGTAAACATTCAAGAAAGTTATGCTATACTAATCGGCTCGGAGGGTGGATTTAGCGTAGACGAAGTAGAGCAAGCCACCTCTTGCGGTGCAGTTTCTGCCACTTTAGGTAAACGCATACTTCGCACCGAAACCGCACCTTTAGCGGCACTTACAGGCATTATGTTGCTTAGCGGCAATATGGAATAAATATAAAAAGCAAAGAAAGGATTTTTAAATTATGGCTTTTAAACAATTATCAACACCACAAAAAAACGATACAGTTGCTACAATGCACCTAAATTACGGCGATATTAAAATACTTATGTTGCCCGAAGCCGCACCAAAAGCGGTTGAAAACTTTGTAACTCACGCTAAAAATGGTTATTACAATGGTCTTACATTCCACCGCGTTATTAACGATTTTATGATTCAAGGTGGCGACCCAACAGGTACAGGTTGCGGTGGCGAGTCTATCTTTGGCTCAAGTTTTGCAGATGAGTTCACTCCCGAAGCACACAATCTTCGCGGTTCTTTATCAATGGCAAACTCAGGTCCTAACACCAATGGTAGCCAGTTTTTTATCGTGCAAGCAAGCAGCGTTCCCCAACAAATGCTAGCCCAAATGAAAGAGATGCCCGATGCTTTCCCACCCCAGTTTGTAGAGGCTTATGAGAAAAATGGCGGTACACCTTGGCTTGATTTCAGACACACAGTTTTCGGTCAGGTTATAGAAGGTATGGACATTGTTGATAAGGTTGCAGCAGTTCCGGTTGGTGCCGCAGATAAACCTATCGACCCCGTAATAATCAATGGTATCGACATTGAAACAGTATAACGCTCTTTATAAAAAAGCCTACGAAATTTTGGGCGACTTGACCCCGCTTGAAAGCGACTGCGGTGAACTTTGTTCTGCCGCTTGTTGCAAAGGCGATGAAAATACGGGTATGCGCCTTTTTCCGCACGAGGAATCGGCGCTGAAGGTAATAGAGTGCGATGGTTTCAGACTCTCGGTTTGTAACGGCAGTTGCGAAAGGGATTTAAGACCACTTAGTTGCAGAATTTTTCCTTTTTTCCCTGTTTTACATAAAAACGGACGCATTACCGCCGAGATTGATGCAAGGGCGTTACGCCTTTGCCCGATAGCCGAAAATTGCGATAAAGTAAGGTTTAATAAGGATTTTGTAACTGCAGTAAGAAAGGTTGGCAGACTGCTTTGCCAAGACCCCGAATGCCGTAAGTTTATTGCCGACACGAGCGCCGAAATTAACAGTTACAAAAAACTTTTAGGCTTTAATAAACGCTACTCAAAAAGAAGATAAAAAGTAAAAGCACTCCTCTCGGAGTGCTTTAGACCTCTTACAAAGATAACGTAAGCAGTTTGAACGAGCAGTTTTACTGCTCGTTTTTATTTATTCTAATTCAAAGGCGCCGGTGTATAGTTTATAATACACGCCCTTTTCTTCTATAAGTTTTTTGTGGTCGCCGCGCTCGATAATTTTACCATGGTCTAAAACCATAATAACGTCGGAGTTCTTTACGGTTGAAAGCCTATGGGCGATAACGAATACCGTTCTGCCCTCCATAAGTTTATCCATACCACGCTGCACGATTGCCTCTGTACGAGTGTCTATTGACGAAGTTGCTTCATCGAGAATCATTACAGGCGGATCGGCAACTGCAGCACGCGCTATTGCTATTAACTGGCGCTGACCTTGTGATAGATTAGAGCCATTGGCGGTCAGCATTGTATTATAACCTTGCGGCAAGCGTGTTATAAAATCGTGTGCACTTGCTAATTTTGCCGCTTCTATACATTCTTCATCGCTAGCCTCTAGGTTGCCGTAACGAATATTATCCATTACTGTACCTGTAAACAAATTAGTTTCTTGCAATACTATACCAAGTGAACGACGAAGGTCGGATTTTTTAATTTTATTGATATTTATTCCGTCGTATCTTACCTTACCATCTGCAATATCATAAAAACGGTTGATAAGGTTGGTTATAGTAGTTTTTCCAGCACCCGTTGCACCAACAAATGCCACTTTTTGACCTGGTTCTGCATATACAGTTACTCCGTGAAGCACCTGTTTGTTTTCTACATATCCAAAATCAACGTCGGTAAGCCTTACATCGCCCTTTAATTTTGTAAGGGTAGTTGTACCATCGCTATGTGGATGTTTCCACGCCCAAACACCTGTACGCTTTTCACTTTCTACAAGTTCGCCATTCTCGGTCTCTTGTGCATTAACCAAGGTAACGTATCCGTCATCCACTTCAGGTTCTCCGTCCATAAGGCTGAAGATTCTGCTTGCACCTGCCATACCCATAACAACGGCGTTTATCTGCTGCGAAACCTGATTTATATTACCTGTAAACTGCTTGGTCATATTAAGGAATGGTACTAGTATACTAATGCTAAACGCCATTCCCGACAGGCTAAAGTTTTTAACGTTTAGGCTTAAGAATATGCCTCCAACCATCGCCATTAACACATATAGCACGTTACCGATATTCATAATAATCGGACCTAAAGTGTTAGCGTAAGCGTGGGCTTTATAACTATCCTCAAAAAGTTGCTCGTTTATCTTGCTAAAATCTTCTTCTGCCGCTTTTTCGTGACAGAAAACCTTGATAACCTTTTGGCCGTTCATCATTTCTTGAACGTAGCCCTCTGAAGCCGCCATAGATTTTTGCTGACGAATGAAGTATTTAGCGCTACCGCCACCAATTTTCTTTGAAACTACCATCATTACAAATACGCCGAGCACCAAAACACCCGTCATCAAGATACTATAATATAGCATTATCGCAAATACGCAAAGCACTATTGTTAAAGACTGCAAAAATGCAGGTAGTGCTTGCGAAACAAGTTGGCGCAGAGTATCAATATCGTTTGTATAATAACTCATTATATCGCCGTGCTTATTAGTATCAAAATAGCGTATAGGTAATTTTTGCATACCGCCAAACATAGCAATACGAAGTTTAGACAAATAGCCTTGGGTCATATACGCAGTTAACTGTGTATGCACCGTGATTGTTAGCATTGAAAGCACGTAGAATGTGCCAAGAAGCAATACTAACGGCATTATCTCTGCCGATGCAGATGCCCAATCGCCCCATTTTTGCCACTCCTCAATTACCACGATTATCCTTTGAATGAATAATGCAGGCATAGCCGAAGTTATGGACGAGAACAATATACAAACTGCGGTAACCGGCATTAGTACGGGGTAAAATTTAAACAACATTTTTACCGCTCTTACTACGCTTTTAAAACCGCCAGAGGTTTTATTAGGCTTCATCGCTATCACCTCCGCTTACTTGTTGCTCGTAGGTTTCTCTATATATTTCACTTGTCTTTAGAAGTTCACTATGCGTACCCATAGCCGAAATTTTACCGCCGTCTAAAACAAGTATCAAATCGGCATCCTCTACCGACGAAATTCTTTGAGCAATTATAATTTTTGTAGTTTCGGGAATATAACTTTTGAAACCTTTTCTAATAAGCGCGTCTGTTTTGGTATCGACCGCACTTGTTGAATCGTCTAAAATTAGAATTTTCGGTTTTTTAAGCAAAGCGCGTGCAATACAAAGGCGCTGCTTTTGACCGCCCGAAACGTTTGTACCGCCCTGCTCTATTTTAGTGTTATAGCCATCGGGGAAACTTGTTATAAACTCATCCGCCTCGGCTAGTTTACATGCATTTACAAGTTCTTCGTCGGTAGCCTGAGGATTACCCCAACGCAAATTCTCACTAATGGTGCCGGAGAATAATAGGTTTTTTTGAAGAACCATAGCAACGCCGCTACGAAGCGACTCTAAACTGTAATCCTTAACGTCTACACCGCCAACTTTTATAGCACCCTCGGTTACATCGTATAGTCTTGGTATTAACTGCACCAAGGTAGTTTTACCAGAACCCGTTGAGCCAACTATACCAACGGTTGCGCCCGATTTTATATTTAGATTTATATCTTCTAATGCATTACGCTCGGCAGTTGTGGAATACTTAAAACTTACGTTTTGGAACTCTATAGAACCGTCTGCCAATGAAGTTACAGGGCTTTCGGGGTCTTTAAGCGCAGGCTCTTCTGCCAAAACCTCGGCTATACGCTTAAACGACTCTGTTGAGATGGTTAAAATTACATACACCATAGAAAGCATCATCAGAGAAATTAGAACCTGCATACCGTAAGTTAGCATTGCAGATATTTGACCTACGTCGATAGCGCTACCGCCACTTGTAATAGCAAGGCGTGAACCCACGATTAAAACAAATATCATATTAAAGTACAAGCAGAACTGCATTATGGGTGTATTAAGCGCAACAATACGCTCGGCTTTGGTAAAGTCTTTGCAAATATCGTGGGAAGCGTTAGTGAACTTCTCTTGTTCATACTCCTCACGAGAAAATCCTTTTACAACTCGCATTGCACGCACGTTTTCTTCAATAGACTCGTTTAGTTTATCGTACTTTTTGAACACCCTACGAAAAGCAGGCATTGCTTTTCTGCTAACAAACCAAAGACCTAGCGCTAAAACTGGAATAACAACTACAAATGCGCTGCTTAGTGGTCCGCCCATTATATACGCCATTATTACCGCAAAAATAAGCATCAAAGGACTTCTTATTGCGGTACGAATAACCATCATATACGACATTTGAACGTTAGAAATATCGGTGGTCATTCTAGTTACCAACGAAGCGGTAGAAAACTTATCTATATTACTGAAAGAATAAGTTCCTATACGCTCGAAAATATCATGCCTTAAGTTTTTGGCAAAACCCGCAGATGCCTTAGCACAAGTAAAGCCTGCTATACCACCAAAACTTAAAGAAAGTGCCGCCATAACTACAAGAAGCAACCCAATTTTTAATATATCTTTCGGTTGCACGTTAGGATTATTCTTGATGATATTAACCAAGTTGGCAGTAATAAATGGAATTAAAACCTCGATTATTACCTCAGCTACAATAAAAATCAAGGTCAATATTGTAGGTTTTTTATACTCTCTGACACTTTTTGCCAGACGCTTTATCATTAAAAACATCTCACTTTCAAAAGTACGTTTAATTAACTAATTCATTATATAGCACAACTGTTTGTTATTCAAGTATAATTTGTTAATTTTTGCTTAAAATTTCCCTCAAATTTTCGTCCGAATACTCTACCTCTGATGAGTACATTCTTGAAATATCAATTATTTTTTCTATACCTATATTTTTATAACTTTTACATATATCTTTTATGCAATTATAACTTAAAACCGCAAATAATAATCTCTCGGTAAAAAGCCCGTCATAAACGCTATCCCCAAAGTGCCTATATACAAAATAGGTTAGAAGTTGCTCTGCGATAATATCAAAGTCGCTTAGCATATATACTTCATCGCAAATCAACCTATCTAGTTCGTTATCCCAAGAACTATCAAGCCTTTCCAATGGCTTATAAATATCAAATATTTCTTTTCGTGTTATCTCTTTATACTCAGCGCCCACAAATTTTAAAGCGTTTTTAATTCTATCTTCAATGCTTTTTGTTCTATCTTGCAAAGCATCTAAAACTCTATTCCGCAAAGCAAAAAACGAAGTTTCTTCTACACCCTCGTCTGTTTCTTCGCCATCAAATTTTACAATTCGCATTTTATCTTTATTTGTTAAAATAATTCGTGCCGCTTCTTCGCAACAAAGACCTAAACCTATCTCTACCCTATCATCAAAATAGTTTAAAAATCTTGGGTGCAGTTTGCAAATTTCACAAAGGTTTTGTTCGCCCAGATTTACAATAATATCACAAAGGTTATCCTTATTTAAAAAGGGGCAACGCCCACCCTTTAACATCTTAAAATGTGGGTTTTTGCCACCTATGATATTTTCTTTTAAACGTTCTGCTATACCGCCTTCAACCTTCAAGTAGTTATTATATGTATCTTTATCTATATCAATTTCCCAGCCTATACAACAGTTGTGTTGACAATTAGACGCAATACACGAAAACCTAGAATAGTAACTTGGTACATAGGTTAGCATTTTCCCACCTGCCTTTTAAAAATTTATGCCGCACCAGTAACGGTGCGGCTTTAAAACATTTATTTTTTAAGTGCTATTACGCGTTTTACTGCGTCTACTATATTTACTGCGCGAAGACCAAAAGCGTCTAACAAATCGTTAGCAGGACCTGATTTACCAAACTCGTCATTAACGCCAATCTTGATTACAGGAACGGGGCAGTTTTCCGAAACTACATCGCAAACTGCAGAGCCGAGACCACCGATTACCGAATGTTCTTCGGCGGTAACGATAGCGCCTGTTTCCTTTGCGGCTTTAATTATAATCTCGCTATCAAGCGGCTTAATAGTATGAATGTTGATAATTCTAGCATTTATACCCTCGGCTTTAAGAAGTTCATAAGCCTCTAATGCCTCGTTAACCAAAAGGCCCGAAGCAACAACTGTTACGTCATTACCCTCGCGAAGTTCTACGCCCTTGCCAACCTCGAAATTATAATCGTCGCCGAAAATAACAGGAACTGCAAGTCTACCAAAACGGATATAAACAGGACCGTCTAATTCTAGTGCAGCTAGCACTGCCGCTCTTGCCTCAGTAGCGTCGGCAGGGTTTATGATGGTCATACCGGGGATGGTGCGCATTAAAGCGATATCCTCGTTACATTGGTGGGTTGCACCGTCTTCGCCAACCGAAATACCTGCATGAGTTGCGCCGATGATAACATTTAAGTGTGGATAACCGATTGAGTTACGAACCTGCTCGAAGGCGCGGCCTGCGGCGAACATTGCAAAAGAACTTGCAAATACACGCTTACCTGTTGCGGCGATACCTGCGGCAATACTAATCATATTACCTTCTGCAATACCGCAATCGTAAAATCTTTCGGGGAATTCCTTTTTAAATACACCTGTTTTTGTTGCAGCTGCAAGGTCTGCATCAAGAACAACGAAATCGGGATTTATTTTGCCTGCCTCTACCAATGCTTTACCATAAGCATCGCGGGTTGCAATTTTTACTACGTCTGCCATATTATTTGCCCTCCAATTCTGCTAACTGTGCTTCTAACTCGCCAAGAGCGATTTCTGCCTGCTCGGCATTAGGTGCGGCACCGTGCCAGCTAACCTGATTTTCCATATAAGAAACGCCCTTACCCTTGGTTGTTTTAGCAATAATTGCGGTGGGCTTGCCCTTACACTCGCGTGCGGCATTTAAAGCAGATTCAATTTCATCGAAATTATGGCCGTCTATTGTAATAACATTCCAACCGAAAGCCTCGAATTTAGTATCAAAAGGTGCAGGAGAGTTAACTTCTTCAACAGAACCGTCGATTTGTAGGCCGTTAAAATCAATAAATGCTACAAGGTTATCAAGTTTTTTAGCGGCGGCAAACATAGCTGCCTCCCAAACCTGACCTTCCTCTGCCTCGCCATCGCCAACGATTGTATATACTCTGAAACCGGAATTAAAATGTTTTGAAGAAAGCGCCATACCGCAAGCAGTAGAAATGCCTTGACCCAAAGAGCCTGAGGACATATCTACACCAGGGATGTTTTTCATATCAGGATGGCCTTGTAAACGTGAACCTAAATGGCGTAATGTTTCAAGTTCTTCTACCTCGAAATAACCGCGGTTTGCAAGCACTGAATAAAGCCCTGGTGCTGCATGGCCTTTTGAAAGCACAAATCTATCGCGATTCTCCATTTTAGGATTTTTAGGGTCGATATTCATCTCTTTAAAATATAGGTAGGTTAGAATATCTGCTATTGATAGCGAGCCGCCCGGATGACCCGACTTTGCGGCTAGAGTGGATTTGATTACCCCCATTCTAACCTTGCAGGCTGTTTTTTGTAAGGATAGTTTTAAATTGTTATCCATTTACCTCTCCCTTTCTTTTGGTTGTTAAGTAATTTATAAAATCGGCAACTGCGCCGCATTCAACAGAACTAGATATAAAACTTGCAAAGGGTTTAATATCCTCAGGTGCTTCACAGGTAAAAGCACCAATTTTTCCTGCCTTTACAAGTTCAACATCGTTATAATAATCGCCTATTGTAAATAGGTTTTCGGCTTTAACACCTAGCATACTTAATAGTTTTGGCAGATTTAACGCCTTATTTACACCGCCTACATGCACCTCGTAAAAAATTGGCGAAGTTACGATATATTCGGCGCTTCTTGGTTTTATGCCTGCCATATATTCTTTAACTCTGCTTAAAAGTTCTTGGTCTTTAGTCATAAAAAGGGTCTTTACCCACTCGAAGTCCTTGGCTTCGTCTGGGGTATAGGGTATATACTTAAACCCATCGTATTCTCTATGCCACCTAGTAGTTGCATTATCATTAACAGTGATAATTTTGTCTATTAGATTAACCTCTGCGCCTATTTCGGGGAATTTTTCAATAACCTTTTTTACAAGCGCTTTACACTCGTCGCTTAAATAATCGGCATGTATAACCTTGTCTTCCCAAACATCATAAATTATCGAGCCGTTTGAGAAAAGCACAGGTGCGTTTACTTTAAGGTCTTTTGCAATTTGCTTGCCAACCGACGGACCTCTGCCGCTTGCTACAGTAAAAAGTCCACCCTCGCTTTTAAAATATTCAATCGCATCGAAATTACTTTGCGGAATTATATTATCGTGCAGAAGGGTACCATCTATATCCGATACTAACAAGCACCCGGAAAATATACCCATTACTGCACCTCCTCTAATTTACTTAAAAAAGTTTTAAAATATTGCGGTAATTCCGAATCTAACACTAGTTGGCTTTTATCTTTAGGATGTACAAAACCAATAAGTCTTGCGTGCAAGCACTGCCCCGAAAGCCCGTGGGTGTTTTTCGCGCCACCGTAAACCGTATCGCCCGCAACAGCATGCCCTACGCTTGCCATATGCACCCTTATCTGATGGGTTCTACCCGTTTCAAGTTTCAGCCTTACGTGTGTAAAGCCTTTATATCTTTTAATTACTGTATAGTGGGTAACTGCATTTTTAGAATTACGCAAGGTTACTGCCATTTGTTTGCGGTCTTTGGGGTTTCTGCCTATCGGCTTATCAATAGTGCCGCTATCTTCTTTTATATTACCAAGCACCACAGCCTCGTACTCTCTAAGAAAACTGTGTTCTTTTATTTGCTCTGCTAAAAAATTGTGCGCTGCGTCGTTTTTGGCAACTATCAAAAGACCGCTTGTGTCTTTATCGATTCTATGAACAATACCGGGACGCATTACGCCATTTATGCCCGAAAGGCTACCTTTACAATGGTGCAGTAAAGCGTTTACCAAGGTGTGATTCGGGTTGCCCGCCGCAGGATGCACCACCATACCTTTTGGTTTGTTAACAACAAGTAACCAATCGTCCTCGTAGGCTATATCCAATGGTATATCCTCGGGTTCTGCCTCTAGCGGTTCGGGGTCAGGCAAAATAACTAAAAGTTCATCGCCCTCATTTAGTTTATAATTTTTCTTTATCGTATTACCTAAAAGGGTAACAGAACCATTCTCTATAAGTGTTGCCGCCGCAGTTCTTGTAAGGTTTTCTATCTTCCCTGATATAAACAAGTCTGCCCTTATGCCCTGTTTTTCACATTTAAGGGTTATCTGTTCCACGCTCTGCTTTTTCCTTTTTAGTTTTTGATTCCTTAATTAAATCGATTAAGAAATACAGTATTATAAGTGCGGCGCCCACAGTTACACAAATATCGGCAACGTTGAATATAGGGAACTCTATAAAGTCGGTTTTAATAAAATCGACCACTGCGCCACCATTAAAAACTCTGTCTATAAGGTTACCAATACCGCCCGAAAGCACCAAACAAAAGCCCCAATCAGTAAGAGGGTGCTTAAAAGTGCCTTTTCTAAGCAAGAAAACAACAAGCGCCATTACAAGTACTGTAAACACAATTAAAAATACTGTTTGCCCGGTAAAGATACTAAACCCTGCGCCCGTATTTGCGGTATAGTAAAAACTTAACACACCTTTTATGAAGGGAACTGTTTCGCCGGAAGTTGCAATAGTATCAAGCACTACTGCCTTTGTTATTTGGTCTACTACGACCATTAAAGCACCTACTATTAAAGCTATAATTAACGACACAGTTACACCTCCTAAAACACTCTTAAAGAGGGGGTGTTCCCCCCTCTTTTTATTCTTCTATATCGTTTGATATATCAAAGTTTATCTCGGCTGGCTCTGATTCGGTTTCTTCTGCCGAAAATGATGAAATATCTTCTACTTCTGCTACTACTTCTTCTGCCTCGAGCTCAATGGTAGGCTCGATTTCGGGTTCGGCTACAGGCTCGCTTACCGAAGAAATCTCTTCCGGAATATCCTCTACCTTGCTATCAATAGAAATTGCGCTTAACTGACGAAGTTGCTCTTCGTAGAAGCCTGTAATAGCATTCTTAACCTCGGTGAAATCAACACGAAGTTTTTCACAAAGTTCGTGCTCGGTTTTAAGTTTTTCGCGTGTGCTTGTAAGCATTTGACCCGAGCGTGCAACCGCCTCGTTAATAATGTTTTCTGCCTCAGCGCGTGCTGCCGCATTAAGCGATTCTTCTTTTCTTTCAGCATCGGCAAGAATTGCGTTTGCTTTTTCGATTATATCCTCACTCTCGCGGTCTGCACGGGCAATAATTTCACGTGCATCATCTGCCGCTTTATCTAAAAGTTCGCGTGAAGACTGACGAGCCTCATCCTCAATTTGCTCGGCTAGTTTTTGTGCGCGCAAAAGCAAGGATTGAATACCGTAATCTGAAATGCCATCGCTATTTTTAGGACTGATTTCCGGTATTTCGGGTTTCTCAATTGGGATTTCTACCGCCTTAGGCTCTACCACCGGTGTTTCTTGTATCGGTTGACCCTTGCTTGCATTGAATTTTTCCTTTTCCAAAGCGCGAATTTTAGCGGTCATACTTTCGATGCAAACTGCAACCTCTTCTAAAAACAGGTCAACGTCTGATTTTTTATAACCACCTAACGTTGCGTTTTGGAAAATAACACTGCGTACTTCTTCTGCTGTCATAATAAAAATCCCCCTATATGTATTTATTCCATTTAAGAATTATTCTGCCTTTTTTAGTTAAGTGTTCGGCCTCGGTTATCTTAAACCTACCACCGCCGCGAACACTAACAATATCATCGGTTCCGATAGTTTGCGTTGGCTTTACTACCCCAACCGAATTAACCGACACCAAACCTTTTTCGATAAGCTCTATAGCACCACTTCGGCTTTTACCGCCAAGGGCTGCCACAACACAGTCTGCCCGCAAGGATGAAACCGATGCAGTAAAGCTTGCCACTTCGGACGCTTGGGGTAATTTCCCCTTAACGCCCTCGGTAATAGTAACACCCACGCCACCGACTTTACTTATTTGCGACTTAACGTAGGGTGCAATTTCGCGGGTTAAAAACATTACCGCCTTGCCCTTATCTATAAGTATATCGCCCACCGCCTCGCGCTTAATACCAAGCGACATAGCAGTACCTAAAAAATCGCGGTGTGAAAGGGTGTAGGACGTATTAAAGTTAAAGGTTAGCGGAGTTATTGGAAACTCGCTTTCACCCATCTCGCACCAATCGGGAAAAACACCTAAAATTGTTCTTTCTGCGCCTTGGTATCCACCGAAAAACGCATGCTTTATGTTTTTCAAAAGCGGTGAACACTCGGCACACTGCGAGGATGATAGGAAACCAACAAAACGAGGAACCGCGCGGAGTTCTACAAGGTTAATAGCATCGCTAACCCTATCGGTTATGCTTATATCAGACATCTAGATATAGACCGCTACTTTCAAGCTCGTCTAAAATCATATCGCCCATAAGGTCAACCGCCTTTGGTGTGATAAGATAGGTTGAGTTTGCAACCCTTTTAAGTGTACCTTCGTTAGCATAGGCTACACCTGTTAAAAAGTCGATAAGTCTACGGCAAACGTCTTTATTTATGCCTTCTAAATTAAGTATAACTGTACGCTTTTGATTAACGTGGTCTGCAACTGCAGGTCCCTCTTCAAAATTAACGGGTTTTGCCAATACCACCTTCATATTTGAAAGTGGGCGAATATTAGCCTGTGCTTGCTCACGCTGAACGGGTTTCTTTATTCTGATTACAGGCTCTGATTCCTGCACTTCGGGTTGTTCTTGTGTTTCCCCTACGGTTTCTGCCTCATCGTCAACAGGAACACTCATAACGTTCATAAACCAATCTGTAAATTTCATTATGCCAACTCCTTAATTTTATTTATACGGTACCATAATTTCTTGCACCGAAAAGTAGTGAGCCTACCCTTACAATGTTTGCGCCGCACATAATTGCTTGCTCGTAATCATGCGACATCCCCATTGAAAGATACTCTATACTACTATTATCTATGTTTTTACCCTTTATGTCAACAAATAACTTGTGCATTTTTGTAAAATATTCAATTATTTCGTCATTTTCTTCGCAAATTGGAGGAATTGCCATAAGGCCCTTAATTTTTATAGCGGGTAATTTAGAAATTTCTATTGCAGTTTCCTCTAAAAGTTGGGGTTCTATACCCGATTTACTTTCCTCCCCACCGATATTTACCTCTAATAAAATTTCGGTTGTTATTCCCAACTTCTGACTATGTTTTGAGATTTCTTTAGCAAGTTTTAGCGAATGAACCGACTCTATAAGTTCAACCTTACCAACAATATCCTTAACCTTATTTGTTTGTAGGTGGCCTATAAAATGCTTGTGAACCGGTAGCAATGCATCGTCTTTAGATAAAAATTCTTGCACGCGGTTTTCGCCAACAAACTCGAGGCCGCTTTCGATAGCGTGATTTATAACCTCTACAGGCACTGTTTTGGTTGCGGCAAGCAAGATTATGTCTTTAGGATTTCTGCCGCTTTTTTTAGCCGCCGCTTCAATGCGTTCTAAAACATACTTATAGTTGTCATCAAAAATAGCACATTTTTCTGCTATTTCTTTACTCAACAACCTTTCCGTCATACAAGTTTTTCCCCTTTACAACAATTTCATCATACAGTTTTATACGAACACCGGTAGTTTGCTCTTCACAAATACAATAACTATCGGTAGAATAAAGCACGTTTACCGGCACAAAGTTAATCGACGAACCTGAAAGTACAAACACGCCCTTTTGACCGTCTACAAAGCGGATTGCCTTTGAATTAACCTGCAAGCCGTTATAGGTTTCTAAAACAACCGTCATTTCTTTTTGGCGCATTGTTGCCAAATCTCCGTTTACATAGTTGCAAGAAAAGACAACAACCGCTTCGTTACCCTCTTTGCCTTTGTTGATGCGGCTTACAGTAACGGGTAATTCGGGTATCGATTCAAATCCGGTTAAGAGAGTAAGCGCATCGCCCTCTTTGAATTTTAAACTTTCGTCCAAAGATATAGTTGCGGCAAGATACCACTCGTAATCCGATACGATTTTGCCAACGACTCTGCCCTTATAATCTACAACCTCGGATTTGAGATTATTGAGTTTTTTAGGGGTTAGTTTCTTTACGTCATCACTGTTTATTACAGATTCGTACCCATCTATCTGGGAAACGAAATATCCCGAACTGTCGCTTTTTATGGTTGCAGTTGCACCATTTTTACCGGATTTTAATTTTTTTAGTTCTGCTTTAGCGCTTTCTAACTGCGAATTAAAGCCATCTATAACACCTGTTGCGATTTGCCTGCGGTTAATTAGTTTTAATAGTTTTGCAGAAGCCTCTACACCATTTGAAATTTTACCGCCATTTGCCGCGCTTACAAAATTGGTTAATGCTTCGTTTATATTGCCATCTAGTTTATCAATATCAACCGCTTCTGAATTATTGTAACCGTTAATTTCTTCCAAGTCGGCAATAGTTACTTCTAAATTTTCTATCTCGGTTTCTATGTTAGCATCGTTTCTATCTGCATAAACGCCTGCAACACTACCATTCTTTTTAACCTTTTCACCGTCTGCAATATTGTAACTTATATAGCCGCTTTTTTGGGTTGTAAGCACACTTTCATCGCGTATTGCAAAGGCAGTTATTTCAATTCCATTATAGGTGGAATAGTTAATTACTGTATCGGTTGATATTGGGCTATAAAACGCCCTAAAAAGTTGAAGCGATAATATAAGCGCTACAAGACTTATGCTTGCGATTTTAATTATTCTTCCACCGGATTGCTTCATAATTTTTTCTGCCTTTCTTTTAAATTTCTTTGTTTATTATTTCCTTTGCGGTGCTAACAATATCCTCACTAAACGGAAGACTTATTGCATCATCACGGCGCGAAAACCACGTAATTTGGCGTTTCGCGTATCTTCTTGTAGCAGTTTTTAGATTTTCTATTGCCTCTAAAAACTCTATCTCGCCATCAAAATACGGATATAGTTCTTTATGACCTATTGCTTGACCTGCACCATTCTCGCTACAAAGATTGCGGTATTTTCTAGCCTCTGCCTCTAATCCGTTTTGCACCATAATATCAACACGTCGGTTAATGCGGTCGTACAAAACTTTTCTGTCGCTAAAGGAGATATTAAGCCAAGTAGCATCATACCTTGAAGGCTCTTTTCGAGAAAGTTCGTTAAGTTTTGAAAAGGTTGTGCCCGAAGCAAAATACACCTCAAGCGCGCGAATTACGCGGCGTGTATTATTAGGCTCTATCTTTTCTGCAGCCTCTTTATCTATTTCTAAAAGCATATTATACATATACTCGCCGCCGAAAGTTTCTAACTTTTCTTCTAATTCTTTGCGTATTTCTGTACTGCCTATATCCGAAAAAGCAATGTCATCTACAAGACTGTTTATATAAAGCCCCGTACCGCCAACAATTATAGGGGTCTTACCGCGAGAAGTAATATCTGCGATAACCTTATGTGCCGCCTCGCAATAATCGGCAACCGAAAAGGGTGTGCCAACGTCTAAAAAGGACATAAGGTGGTGCGGTATACCGTCCATTTCCTCGTTTGTAGGTTGTGCCGAAGCTATGGGTATGCCTTTATATATCTGCATTGAGTCTGCCGAAACAATTTCGCCCGAATACTCTTTTGCAAGGGCGATACCAAGTCCCGTTTTGCCCGATGCAGTAGGACCGCTTATTACTATAATTTTTGTTTTTTGAGGTTGCATAATACCTCTATCCTAACCTTCCAAACATTTTTTCTAACTCTTTTTCGCTTAACTCTATCGCAACCGGTCTACCATGTGGACAATAGCGAATTTTCGGATTTGTAAGCGCCTCTGTCATTAGTTCACGCAGTTGCATTTCACTAGACGTATTGCCTGCTTTAACTGCTGCTTTACAAGCAACCGTGTGATATATTCTATCCAACTTTTCAATCATTACCGAGTTGGTTTTTAAAAGGCTTTCTGCGATTTCGCTTAATAGCGCCGAGTAATCGGTTGCAGAAAGTAGTGATGGAACTTCTCTTATTAGTAGCGCACCATCGCCAAAATCTTCTATATCAAAACCTGCTTTTTTAAGTTTCTCGGTATTCTCTATTATTGCAGAATGCTCTTGTTTTGTAAGGGTAACCGTAATTGGTGTTAAAAGCAACTGACTTTCAACGTTCTCGGTCTCCCGCTGTTTTTCAAATAAAATTCTTTCGTGTGTAGCGTGTTTGTCTATTAAATAAAGTTTATCATCTAACTCGGCTATTATATAGGTCTTAAATGCCTCGCCGATATATCTTGGTTCTGCAATAACTTTTTGCTCTTCCCTCACTTGCGGCGGCATTTCTAGGGCGGGTTCTTCTGCTTTAACGGGCGGTTGCTCACTAGATATTTTATTATCTACATGTGTTTCTACCACGTTAAACACAGGAAAATCGTCGGTTTTCTTATCCTTGCAAACGGGGAACGTATCGTGCGAAAACTCTGCCGAGCCATCTCTAAAAACCTTTTCGCTGCTTTTGGCAGGAGCCCAAAAATCCACATTAGGAGATTTCGGAACGCTTTTTATTGGCAATGGCGCGGTTTCGCTTTGAGGTTTATCTTGGGCGGCAATTATCTCTAAAAATTCTTTAGAGGTCATACGCTCTTTTATAACCTCAGGTGTGGGTTTAGCCTTTATTTCTGGGCGGGATGTATCGCCCGACAAAGCCTGCTTTACACCAAACCTTATTGCATCAAACACTAGATTCTCGTTAGCAAATCGCACCTCGGTTTTTGCAGGATGAACGTTAACGTCTACCATCTCGTAAGGCATTTCAATATTTAAAACGCAGTACGGAAATTTACCAACCATAGCAGAGTTTTTATATCCAACATCCAAAGCCGCCATAGCAGTTTTAGATTTTATAAATCTGCCGTTTAGGAATGTTAACTGCAAGTTTCTGTTCGGTCTGCACTTAAAAGGTTTGCAAATTAAACCATGCACCCTTACACCCTCGTACTTATAGTCGATAGGCACGGTGCCAAGCGCAATTTCTCTACCTAACACAGAATATGTAGCGTCTTTTAAGTTTCCGTTACCCTGTGTGGTTAAGGCCCTCTTACCGTCTTTAATAAACTCGAAAGCTACCTCGGGGTGTGAAAGCGCGATTCTATCAATAGTAGCGGCTACGTTTGCGCCCTCTTTCATATCTTTTTTAAGGAACTTCATTCTTGCAGGGGTGTTGTAAAAGAGGTCGCGAACCTCAATAATGGTACCAACACTGCAACCTATTTCTTCTTTTAACACCTCTTCGCCACCGTCGATAATATAACGGGTACCCATCTCCTCAGTTTCGGTTCGTGTTATCATAGAAACCCTTGAAACTGTGGAAATGGCGGCAAGCGCCTCGCCCCTAAAGCCGAGAGTACCAATACTGTCAAGGTCGGTTCCTTTTGAAATTTTGCTTGTTGCATGGCGAAGAAAAGCCTTCTCAACGTCTTCGCTTGCTATACCGCATCCGTTATCGGTAACGCGCATCATAACGATACCGCCACCCTCAATTTCAACGGTGATTCTGGTAGCACCTGCATCTATTGAGTTTTCAACCATTTCTTTTATAGCCGAAGCAGGCCTTTCGACCACCTCGCCTGCGGCGATAAGTTCTGCTGTTGCTTTATCAAGAACATTGATTTTTGGCATAGTGCCACCTCACTTTATCTAATTAAGGTTTTTTGCCTTTTCTACGAACTCTGCCAAAGTTTGCATAGCCGTAATAGGTGTCATATTATTTACATCCACAAGACTTAACTCTTGGGTTAACATAGAATTGCCTTGGTCGATTAGCGAAATTTGGTCGCTATAACTTTCGGTATTAACCGATTTTGGAGCGCTACCGCCCTCGCTTTCAATTTGCGCTAATACCTGCTTTGCGCGGTTTATAACCGATAGCGGTATACCAGAAAGTTTTGCAACCTCGATACCATAACTATCATCTGCTCCGCCACGAACAATTTTGCGAAGGAATGTTATATCGTCGCCATGTTTTTTGGCTGCTATATTATAGTTTTTTACACCCTTAATTTCGGTTTCAAGGGCAGTTAACTCGTGATAGTGGGTTGCAAAAAGAGTTTTAGCGCCAATCTTTTTGCGGTCGCAACAATGCTCTAACACAGCACGTGCTATCGACATGCCGTCGTAAGTAGAGGTTCCTCTGCCTATTTCGTCTAAAATAAGAAGACTGTTTTTTGTTGCATTTTTAAGGATATAAGCAACCTCACTCATCTCAACCATAAAGGTCGATTGACCGGAAGAAAGGTCATCCGAAGCGCCCACCCTTGTATAAACAGCATCACAGATAGATACGTCGGCAAAACTTGCAGGAACAAACGAGCCGATTTGCGCCATTATGGTTATAAGCGCCACTTGGCGCATATAAGTTGATTTACCCGCCATATTAGGACCTGTGATTATAGCGCAACGATTATCTCCAATATCAAGCGTAGTATCGTTAGGCACAAACGGATTTCTTGAAATCTGCTCTATAACCGGGTGCCTACCATCGCTAATTCTTAAAACGCCTTTATCATTAAGTCCGGGTCTTGTATAGTTGTTGCGCACCGCAATTTCTGCCAATGAAGAAATTGCATCAATCCTTGCAATCGCGTCGGCGGTGGCAAGAATCCTTGCGCGGTTTTCGGCTACAAACCCACGAAGTTCGTCAAAAATTTCGTACTCTAACTGATTTACGCGCTCTCTAGCACCTAAAACCCTACTTTCGAGCGTTTTAAGTTCGTCGGTAATATACCTCTCGCAGTTAGTTAGGGTCTGCTTTCTTATATAGGTTTCGGGGACTTCGCCTTTGAAACTGTTTGGCACCTCAATATAGTAACCAAACACCTTGTTGTATCTTACCTTTAAGGTTTTTATGCCTGTATTTTCACGCTCGGTTGCTTCAATTTTGGTAATGAAATTCTTACCATCTTGGAAAATATCGCGAAGTTCATCAACCTCTGCGCTAAAACCTTTTCTAATGATATTACCCTCGCGAACGGTAGCCGCAGGTTCGTCATCAATAGTTGTATGTATTCTGTCGACAACATCGCTCAGTAAATCGATTTCGTTATAAATCTTTTTAAGTAGTCTGCTTTCTGCACTTTCAAGTTGATCTTTAATCTCGGGCAAATATCCCAAAGATTCTGCAATAGTATTAAGGTCGCGTGCGCTTGCTGTACCGTAGATAACACGGCTCATTAAACGCTCTAAATCCTTTATACCGCCAAGATTTTGACGGATTTCACCACGCTTTACTGCCGAAATGGTAATTTCTTCAACCGCGTTTAAGCGCATATTTATTTCACTGATATTAAGCAAAGGTTGCTCTACCATACCACGCAGTTTGCGCTTGCCTAGTGCAGTTTTTGTTTTATCAAGCACCCACAAAAGCGAACCTCGTTTATCTCCGCCACGCATAGTTTCGCAAAGTTCGAGATTTCGCATTGCACTAATATCCAAACGCATATACTCTTTATCGGTATAATAGTCAATAGCCGCTATCGCGTCTAGACCTGTTTTGCGTGTTTCGTAAAGATAACTTAATGCAGAACCTAGTGCCATTACTGCGGCAGAACCATCAAAAAGCCCTAAATTATCAAGACTTAACGTATTAAAGTGGTTCAAGATTATATCTTTTGATGTTTCGGCACCAAAAGTTTCTTTTGGTCTATCGGTTACTCTACAACGGGTTCTGCCATCGATAAAGTTTTTAAGTTCGGGATGGCCCTCAAATTCATTAGATATAAGTTCGGTTGGGTTAAATCTACCCACCTCACCTATAATGCGTTGGTCAACATCATCGCCTTTTAACTCGGTCAAATGTAAAAGACCTGTTGATGCATCGACGAAACAAACGCCGCAACCACCCTCAGAATATGCAACGGAACAAAGGTAGTTATTGCGCGCCTCGTCAAGCATACTGCCATCAATAACCGTACCCGGTGTGATAACGCTTATTACCTCACGTCGCACAAGGCCTTTGGCTTGTGATGGATCTTCGGTCTGCTCGCAAATAGCAACACGATAGCCTTTTGATATAAGTTTTGCGATATAGGATTCGCAACTGTGGTACGGAACGCCGCACATTGGTGCACGCTCTTCCTGACCGCAATCTCTACCCGTTAGCACCAAATCGAGTTCTTCAGATGCGATTTTAGCATCATCAAAAAACATTTCGTAAAAGTCGCCAAGGCGAAAAAACAAAATGCTATCGGGATTATCTTTTTTAATTTCAAAATATTGCTTCATCATCGGGGATAATTCAGCCATACTTGTAACCTACCGTTTCAAAAATAAAGTGATGTTTAGTGGCAACCGCCGCAACTGCTACAATTACCGCTGCAACCGTCCTCCATAGTAACCTCGCTTGGATTTTCGCCACTAGCGCATTTAACAATTACAGAATAAATGCCTGCAACCAAGCGGTCTAACTCTGCTTTTGATTTTTGGAATGCCTGCATACTTTCGTTAACCATAATGTTGCTGTAAATTTGGCGAAGTTTTGTGTTAAGCTCGCGGAATTTTTCCTCGTCGCGTTCTTCTTTGGTTAATTCCTCATCAATTGAAAGTTTTACCAAATTGAACTCGCCTATTTGCTTTTGCAACTCCTCGTCGTTATCGTTAACATCTTTTGCGTGCATATAGTCTTTATAGCACTGCTCGCTTTGTAAAAGAGCACCTAATTCGCGTGAAAGTTCTAAAATTTTATCCATGTGTGTTTCCTCCAATTTTAATCTACACTTATTACTTCGCCCTCTAAAACAGAGGACTTATTATTAACCTTAACTGTGGCAAACTTGCCGATTATATCATCGCTAGCCTTAAACTCAATTACTGCATTTTCGTAAGTTCTGCCTGCGATATAACCCTCACTTCTGCCCTTGCCTTCGCAAAGAACACGCTTTACTTTACCAACGTAGCGGTCAGAAAGCTTGTCCGCAATTTTGTCTTGCACTGCAAGTAGTTCACTAAACCACTTGCCTTTTTCTTCTCTCGAAATCGGGTCGGGCATCTCGGCTGCCGGTGTACCGTTTCTTGGCGAAAAGATAAAAGTAAACAAACTGCTGTACTCAACCTCTTTAACTAATGATAGCGTATCTAAAAAGTCTTCATACGTTTCTCCGGGGAAACCAACAATTATATCGCTTGTAATATCAAGTTCGGGCATTTTTGACTTTGCGTAGTTTATAAGTTCTAAATATTGCTCGCGATTATAGTGGCGGTTCATAGCCTTCAGAATCCTATTAGAACCACTTTGGAAAGGAAGGTGCAGATGCTTGCAAACCTTTTCACATTCCGCCATAGTGTCTAGTAGTTCTTTGGTGCAGTCCCTTGGGTGCGAGGTCATAAACCTTATTCTGAAGTCGCCCTCAATATCGTTTACCATCCTAAGAAGTTTTGCAAAATTAACGCCATGGCTTGCGCCCTTGCCGTAAGAATTAACATTTTGACCAAGTAACGTTATTTCTCGGTATCCGTTAGAAACAAGCTCTTTAATTTCGTTTAAAATATCCTGAGGCTCGCGCGAACGCTCGCGCCCTCTTACATAAGGCACAATACAGTAGGTGCAAAAGTTATTGCAGCCGTACATAATCGGTACCCAACCTTTAAAACTGCCATCGCGTTTTACGGGGAATCCTTCAACAATATCGTTATCGGTTTCGCCAATTTCAAAAATTCGAGGACTACCCGTTAGACGCCTGTAAATAAATTCAGGCAGTCGCCAACGACAGTATGTGCCAAAAACTATATCAACATACGGAAAACTTTTTCTTGCCCTCTCGGCATTTTTTGACTGTTGAAACATACAACCGCAAAGCGCAATTATAAGGTTTGGATTCTTTTGCTTTAATTTTTTAAGTAGGCCTACATTACCCCAAACTCTGTCCTCGGCATGCTCGCGCACCGCACAGGTGTTAAAAAGTATTAGGTCGGCTTCCTCGGCACTATCGCAAGGAACATAGCCAATTTCTACAAGTTGACCCTGCATACGCTCGCTATCGCTAACGTTTTGTTGGCACCCGTAGGTATGAACAAAAACCTTTGGCGTGTACGAAAACCGCTCTGAAAGTTTTTGTTTTGCAAGCGAGGTATAGGCAGTTTGCTCTGCTAAAATCTCGGCAGAATTTATAGTGTTTTTATTTTCCAAACTCTAGATAACTCCAATCAAACTGAAAAAACAGTATATAAAACTAAAATAATATATATATTATACAATATAAGGGATATTTGTTCAAGAGTAAAAGAAAAATTTTAAAAAATATATTGACTTTTCAAATTTAGTGTGATAATATTTATAGGCTAACAAATGGAGAGATACCGAAGTGGTCATAACGGAACGGTCTTGAAAACCGTCGTACCTTACGGGTACCGTGGGTTCGAATCCCACTCTCTCCGCCATATTTTTTTAAAATTGTTTACCAAATGGAGAAGTACTCAAGTTGGTGACGAGGCACCCCTGCTAAGGGTGTAGGTCGGGTAACCGGCGCGAGAGTTCGAGTCTCTCCTTCTCCGCCAAAAATAAGACAGTCTTTGGACTGTCTTATTTTTTATCTCTTTACTTTTTTGCGAGAACTCTCGCGGCAGTACGGCGCGAGCTTTGAGCCCGAGCGCTGCCGGTGGCAGATGCAGCGAGGGCACCGCAAGAGGGGTTGCCAAGGGCGAGAGTCTCTCCTTCTTTTTTAACCGCATTGATTTATTATGCGTTTTATGATAAAATGCACATTAGAAAGGGTGTGCATATATGACATTTGAATTAGCAACATATTATAAGATTTTATTGATTTGCGGATATAATGACGAATTGCGCAATTACATAGACGACGCTATAATAAATCAAGACCCCATTTCGGATATTGTATTAGACCTATCTCTAGTAGTCTATGATAATAAAAAACTTCTATCCGTACTTAACAAATACCTTTTAAAAGCAACCGAAATAGATTACGATGTTACCGTATTTAACCTTATAATGCATTTCTTAAAAGACCGTTACACCAGCGGAGAGTCGATAAAACATTTAACAAAATTAATGTACAAAATAGCACTTTGTACCGAAAGAGAACTTGATGAGCCTTGGCAAACCATGTATTACTTAGGCGATTTTTATGAAGAAGCGGAATGCGGTTATTTTAACAAAGAAGATTTTATGCAAAAATTTGACGCATTTATAAACAACAAAATTTGTTTATCTGAATATCCTGAAATTGCACCAAAAGAATCTTTTGTTAAAACATTGTTTACCGCTATTAAATTATTATTCCACAAAGGATAATTGCATTACGAATAAAAAGCATCCGCACACTTTTGCATGCGGATGCTTTTTATTTAGTTATTAAATTTCTACTAGCACAGCATCCAACTAAAAACAAAACTGACGCCACTAGAAAAGCGACGCCAGTTCATTGCTTAAAATTTAATATCCTCTACCATAAAGGGCTGTTTTGTACTGTCCACACAAGGGTGGGTGAATCAATATCCCAAACCTTTATTTTTATTATTTTCAAAATAACTTTATAAGAGTTCTTTCATTGTGCCTTTGTATAAGACTTCTGCTAAAAACTCTATTCCACACTATGATCCTCACGAATAATACATAATTGTTCCAAATTTGCGGATATTTGGTCTTTTGGGTGTGGTGTAGTTATCTTCTACAAAGTGATTCTCATAAATCTGCCTCCAAAACTGTTTATAGGCTCATTATATCTGTACCGCAACTTTCAGTCAACAACGATATTACTTAATAATAACACTATATTGTTATAAAAATTGCATCATAAACAAAAAGGAGAACTTAACATTTTTATTGTTTAATTATTTAGATATATTGTAGAAAATTTGTATAAAATTAAACAAAAAACAGAGTTCAAAGCAATTGCCTTAAACTCTGTTATTCTTTACAAAACCCTTTTTATGCGGTTTTAATTATTTATTTAATGCTTCTTCGATAGCAACTGCAACTGCAACAGTCATACCAACCATTGGGTTGTTACCTGCACCGATAAGACCCATCAT
>JAZOQV010000054.1:0-5585 GCA_045656265.1 Acutalibacteraceae bacterium
GAGTGCATACGACCCATTGTATCGGTCATACCATAAGAAGCAGGACCTGCAGCCATATTATCAGGATGCAAGGTACGGCCTGTACCGCCACCACTAGCTACTGAGAAGTACTTTTTACCTTGAAGAATACATTCCTTCTTGTAAGTACCTGCAACTGGATGTTGGAAACGGGTTGGGTTGGTTGAGTTACCTGTGATAGAAACGTCAACACCCTCTAGGTGCATTATTGCAACGCCCTCGCGAACGTCGTCTGCACCGTAGCAACGAACCTTTGCACGCTCGCCCTTTGAGTATGCGATTTCTTCTACGATTTCAACCTTACCGGTATAGTAATCAAACTTGGTTTGAACATAGGTAAAGCCATTGATACGAGAAATGATTTTAGCAGCGTCTTTACCAAGACCGTTAAGAATAACACGGAGGTCTTCTTTTCTAGCCTTGTTAGCGCTACGAGCAAGACCGATAGCGCCTTCTGCAGCAGCAAAAGACTCGTGGCCTGCCAAGAATGCGAAGCACTTTGTCTCCTCGCGGAGAAGCATAGCGCCAAGATTACCATGGCCGATACCAACCTTACGATCGTCAGCAACAGAGCCAGGGATACAGAAACTTTGTAAGCCTACACCAATTTTCTCGGCAGCTTCTGCAGCAGATTTTACGCCATCTTTAATAGCGATAGCTGCGCCTACAACGTTAGCCCAAGCAGCGTTTTCAAAACAGATTGGCTGAATACCTTTTACGATGTTATAAGCGTCAACGCCTGCTTCATCGCAAATTTTCTTTGCTTCTTCAATAGATGAAATGCCGTGTTTAGCGAGTTCTTCGTTAATCTGGGCAATTCTTCTTTCATAACCTTCAAATAAAGCCATTTACGTTTACCTCCCCTTCTTATTCGTGTCTTGGATCGATAAGCTTTGCGGCATCGTCTACACGGCCATACTGACCGCTTGCTTTATCGAGTGCCTCATTAGCGTCTACGCCTTTGCCTATCATTTCCATCATTTTGCCTAGGTGTACGAATTTATAACCGATGATCTCGCCATTATCGTCAACAGCGATTTTGGTTATATAACCCTCGGCAAGTTCTAAGTAACGGGGGCCTTTTGCCTTTGTTGCATAGGTAGTACCTACCTGTGAACGAAGACCTTTACCAAGGTCCTCAAGACCTGCGCCAACAGGAAGACCATCTTCACTGAAAGCGGTTTGTGTTCTACCGTATACTATCTGCAAGAAGAGTTCGCGCATAGCGGTATTGATAGCATCACAAACGAGGTCGGTATTAAGAGCCTCTAAAAGAGTTTTACCAATAAGAATTTCTGATGCCATAGCTGCTGAATGGGTCATACCCGAGCAACCGATGGTTTCAACTAGAGCTTCCTCAATAATACCCTCTTTTACATTTAACGTAAGTTTGCAAGTACCTTGTTGAGGTGCACACCAGCCGATACCGTGTGTTAGACCGGAAATATCTTTGATTTCCGTAACCTGAGTCCATTTACCCTCTTGTGGAATAGGGGCAGGACCATGATATGCGCCTTTGGTTAGTGGGCACATATTTTGAACTTCTGACGAATATTTCATAAGTGAAACTCCTTTCATATTTTTACAAATAACATTATATACTTTTCTTATCACAAAAACAAGGTTTAATTTGAAATTTGTCAAAAAATAAACAAACTTTTTTTAACAAATACCCAATTATTATAGAAAACATAAAAAATACCGCTTACCTATTGCGCGCAGGCGTTAAGTAAGCGGTTAGTTTTTATTCGGTTTTTGTTTCTTCTGATTGTGTTTCTTTTACTTTTTGCGCAGCCTTTTTGCGTTTCATATAGAAAACCACACCGGCGCTTGCGCCCGCTACGATAATTACAGCTGCAATTATAATCATAACGATTGCAGTAGTTGAAAGTTTAGTCTTTATACCACTGGGACCATCTGCCCCACCAATAGTACCGATTGTTGTACCATCGTCGCTATTTTCCGGAAGGTTACCGTCGTCATCCTCCATTGTATCGTCAACACCGTTTACGATGGCTTGTTGTATAGAGCTAGTATCCTTATCCTCGTCTTTAGAGGAAGTGCTTGGCTTTTTAGATGGCTTTTTATCTACTTTACCGGTAGAGTCGCCCTCAAAATACGAGTCATCGGTAATTTCGGGGATGATAACGCCCTTATCAGTTTGTTTAACAGTAATTGTAAATGTATCACTAAAGCCTTTGTAAGAAACGGTTATGGTCTGTTTGCCTGTTTCTACGTAGTTATAACCACCAACTGTATACTCGTTTGGTTGTAGTTCTACCTTCTTATCGGTATATACCGCGTTAACCTTAATACCGGTTAAATCTAGCGCAGGGTCGCCTTGTGTATATTCAAGTTTTTTTGGTTCTTTTTCAATTTCAACCCCTGTTAGTTCTGAAACAACGGTATCAATAGTAGCCTTGGGCATACCGCGAAGCGCAGGTTTGCCATCTACAATCTCCCAAGCGCCTGAAAAATCTAAACCGCTGTATACAGAAGCGTTTGCAAGTCCATTTTCGGTTAGCGCTGTACCTGTTTTACAGGTAATTTTCTCGTTAGTTATAGTTTCGATATAATAAGTATCTTTAACTGTTGCGCCGTAATCGTTACCCGCAATGCCACCGATATAAATATGCGAAAGGGTTTGCGAAGGTGTTACTGTACCGATAGCAACACTTTTTGTAACACTACCCAAGGTCTCGCCCACTATGCCGCCAAGGTACACGTTTGCAAATTTTTCTGCAATCAAGCCACCCGCAAACAAAAGGTTAGAAAGTTTTGATTCTACCCTTGTAAAACCGCTTATACCACCTGCATATACGTTTGTAGAAGCATCTACACCATTTGCGAAAACAGAGCCATACATAGCCACTGTATTTATAGTGCCTTTTTCGTTATAGCCTGTTATACCGCCTGTATACTGTGCGCCATCCTTTGCATAAACGTTAGCATACGAAACCGAATTGGTTATACTTCCGCGAAGCATTTGACCGCTAATACCACCGGTATATGTTGCTACCTCTGCATTCTCGTTTTTAACGGTACCCGACACGTAGCAATTTTCGATATTTGCAAGATTGATTGCGGCTACAATACCCGAATACTGATACTTACCTTTTGTATTAGATGCGGTTGCATCTACAAAGTTTAGATTTTTTATGGTACCACCGTTATATGTAAACATACCGCTATACGTAGACGAGCCGTTTTGCGATTTTGAAGTACCAATATTTAAACCTATAATTGAATATCCTTTACCGTCGAGTGTGCCTTTAAACTGCTCGGTAGCGCTACCCAAAGGTGTGAACTCTTTTTCGCCGCTAGCATCGATATTCTTTGTAAGGTAATAGTCGCCTTTAAGGTCCTTTGCTATATTGCATAAATCCTTATAGGTGCTAATAGCTTTTTTACCCTCTGCAAAACAGAGCATATTAAAAGCAGAAAATGCCAAGATAATGGCCAAAATAGACGCTACTATACGTTTCATTAAAATTCCTCCATAATGGTTATATATCTAATATAACATACTTCTTCTAAAAATGCTATAACATTATTTTACATTCTTATTATGTTTTGCGATTACCTTATTATAAATCAAAACTCCAACAGCGCTAATAATTGCGGTTGCCCCTAAAAATACTATCGCCGTAACATATTTTTGTTGCCCCAAAGCACCACCGCTTACAGTTGAGGTTACTATTGACGGCAACTTCGCCACAGAACAAATAAGTAACCACTGCCACAACTTTATATCTGTAAGGCCGACAAAGTAGGTCATTATATCTTTTGGCGTGCCGGGAATGAAGAATAGCAGAAAAATTACTATATTTCTTTTCTTAGAATTTTTCAAGAATTTTAATTTGTCTATTTTTTCTTTGCCGAAAAAAAGTTCTACTAGCGGCATACCAAATTTTCTTGTAAGCCCGAAAACTATAGTACAACCAATTACCGATGCGATTACGCAAAGCAAGGTTCCAATAAAACCGCCAAAGGCATAACCTGCCGCAAGTTCGAACGGCTCGCCCGGGATAAAGGCTATGATTATTTGAAACACCGTCATTAAAACAAAGGCTATATATGCAAAAAATCCGTGTTCGCCCACCCACACTTTAAACTCTGCGGGTTCACTAATAAACTCTATTAACGGTTTGCCCATAAGAAAGTAAACCGCTACCGAAAATGTCAGCACTAAAAGTAATATTATGCTTACATATATTTGTTTTTTGTTAGTTTTAATTTTTTCTTTTATATTCATTTTTCACACCCATTTAATACATAATATCATTTATCTGCCCTTAAGTCAAACTGCGCCTTGAAATGAATAGAAAATTAAAGTATAATACTATAAAAGGCGGTGAAATTTTTGGGTGTTAACTATCAAAAAGAACTTGAAAAAATAATTGCAAACAACGAAAAGGAAGGTGTAAAGCCAACACTTTTATTACAGGTATGTTGTGCCCCATGCTCTAGTTATTGCTTGGAATATTTACACAAATATTTTAGCATAACAGTACTTTTTTACAACCCAAATATCTACCCCGAAAGCGAATACGCTGCGCGAGAAAGCGAACTTTTAAGGCTTATTGATGAACTAGGTTTTAAGGATATTAACATTATGAAAACTACCTTTAATCCAGATGAATTTTATACTGCGGTTAAAGGGTTTGAGGACTGCAAAGAGGGTGGCGACAGATGCAAAATTTGCTATCGATTACGATTAGAAAAAACTGCAGAGTTAGCAAAAAGTGGCGGGTTTGATTATTTTTGCACCACACTTTCGATAAGTCCTCTAAAAAGCGCCGAGGCACTCTGTACTATCGGTTTAGAGTTAGAAAAAGAGTATGGTGTAAAATACCTACTATCCGATTTTAAGAAAAAGGAAGGCTATAAACGCTCTATTGAACTATCACGGGAATATAATCTTTACAGACAAGATTATTGCGGTTGCGTTTTTTCAAAAAACAACTGATATATGCCCACACTTAAAGTGTGGGCTTTTTTCTTTATTGAAGAAAAAAGGCTATGCACAAAAACTGTGCATAGCCCCCACGAAAAAACGTGGATTGAGGAGGGTAGATGTACTCGGTAGGGTGCGGCTCCCTACCACTAATGAGTACATTGTTATTATAAAATTAAAATCTTACAATAAAATTATCTTTTTGTGAATAATATATTAATTTTTAACTGTATAAAAGTTTTGACGTTTGCCAACAATACTAACGACAAAGTAAATAAAAGGGAGTTAATATATTATGAGACCAAGAAGAAAAAAGCGCGGTTTGAAAAGTTTTTATATTGCCGCTGCAATGGTACTGCTTGCAACCGGAGGTATTGCAAGAATTACAGTTGATAAAGCCGAAAAGGTTACAGAGCCAAGCAAGATAACCTATACCGAAAGCGACTATCAACAACCTACTCCAAGCCAAACGCCTGATATAACAACAAGCGAACAACCGATTGCGAGCGAGGATAAACCTTTGCAAAACACCGAAAAAGAACAACCTACCACAGAAAGTAAAGAAGAAACTACCGAGAAGTCGGAGGCCAAGCGGTCTTAGGAAGACAAC
>JAZOQV010000055.1:0-77936 GCA_045656265.1 Acutalibacteraceae bacterium
GGGCATGAAGAATGTTGCTGCAGGCGCAAACCCAATGGTTGTTAAAAAAGGTATTAAACTTGCAGTAGATGCCGCAGTAGAAGCAGTTAAGGCTAATTCACAAAAGGTACAGGGCAGTGAGGATATTGCCCGTGTTGCAACAGTTTCTGCAGGCGACGAGTTTATAGGTAAACTTATTGCCGAGGCTATGGAAAAGGTTTCTGCCGATGGTGTTATTACTGTTGAGGAATCAAAGACTGCCGAAACCTATTCAGAGGTTGTTGAGGGTATGCAGTTCGATAGAGGCTACATTACTCCTTATATGGCTACCGATGCTGAAAAAATGGAAGCAGTTTTAGAAGAACCGCTAATTCTTATCACAGATAAGAAAATCACTAATATCCAAGAAATTCTACCTCTATTAGAGCAGATTGTTCAGTCGGGCAAAAAACTCTTAATCGTTGCCGAGGATATCGAGGGCGAGGCGCTTTCTACAATTATTATGAACAAACTTCGCGGCACCTTTACCTGTGTTGGCGTTAAAGCACCTGGCTTTGGCGATAGAAGAAAAGAAATGTTACAGGATATCGCTATTCTTACCGGTGGTACTGTAATTACAGAAGAACTCGGTTTCGAATTAAAGGATACAACACTTGCTCAACTAGGTACTGCTCGTCAGGTTAAGGTTGGTAAAGAGGATACCATTATTGTTGACGGTGCAGGAGATAGCGATGCTATTCGCGCTAGAATTGGTCAGATTAAGGCTCAAATCGAAACCACTACCTCGGAGTTTGACCGCGAGAAACTTCAAGAAAGACTTGCAAAACTTTCAGGTGGTGTTGCAGTTATTAAGGTTGGCGCTGCTACCGAGATTGAAATGAAAGAGAATAAACTCCGTATAGAAGATGCCCTTGCCGCTACAAAAGCCGCAGTTGAAGAGGGTATTGTAGCAGGTGGCGGTGTTGCACTAATCAACGCTATGGGCGCAGTAAAAGCACTTGTAGAGAATACTAGTGGCGACGAAAAAACAGGTGTTTGCATAGTACTAAAAGCATTAGAGGCACCTATTCGTCAGATTTCTTCAAACGCAGGCCTTGAAGGTTCTGTTATTATTGATAAGATTGTTGCTTCGGGCAAAACAAACTATGGCTTTGATGCTTATCGCGAAGAATATACCGATATGATTAAAGCAGGCATTGTTGACCCAACTAAAGTTACCCGTTCTGCTCTTCTCAATGCGGCTTCTGTTGCTTCGATGGTGCTTACCACCGAAACTTTGGTAGCCGAGAAAAAGGAAGATGCAGCCGCAGCTAATGCAGCAGCCGCAGCAGCTGCCGCACAAGGCGGAATGTACTAAAATATTTATAGGCGTGGTGCTCAAATGGGCGCTACGCCTATTTTTTTGTTCGCAAAATATTAATATTGCAAAAACAATATTATGCTATTAAATAACAAGGATTTATTATTGAAAACAATATTGCTTCATGTTAATATTATGATATAAATATATAAGGGGCGTAGGATATGAGAAAATTCACTAATAAACCCAAACTTTCAGAGTTAACTTTGCGTGAGAAAATTGGTCAAACCGCAGTTGTGCAGTTGGCAGATTTTATTAACCACGAAAACATAGAGGAACATTTAAAAAACAACCCGTTGGGAAATATCTGGAACTGTGGCAACCAAGCGATGACCATCGTAAATCTTACAGGTATTGTAGGCGTTGATTTACAAGATAGCGAATATTACCGTAAATGGATTGAAAAAATCAATGGTATGCTACCCATTCCCGTGTTGTCTGCTACCGACCCTGTGGGCGAGGCTTTTGCAAATAACTTTATTGAAATTGTAACTGCTCCTACCGTTGCTGCTACAAACTCGTATGACCTTGCTTATGAATATGGTGTAATGCAAGCAAAAATGGCTAAAAGTGGCGGTTGTAACTATTTTTGGGCACCCGTTATGGATATCCCTTCAAGATTTTGTGCTGTTGCTATAATGCGTTCTATGTCTGACGACCCGAAGAAACTAAAAGAACTCTCTAAAGGTATGATATTAGGTCTTCAGGATAATGGTGTTGCGGCAACCGTAAAACATTTTCCAGGATGCGACCAAACAGAGTATAGAGATGCACACTTTTCTCCTGCGATAATTGGTAGTTCTCTTAGAGAGTGGAAAAAACTACAAGGTAAAGCATTCCAAAATATGTTCGATATCGGCGTTATGTCTGTAATGATTACACACGAGGCTTTCCCTGCGGTTGACGATAGAAAGCTTGGTAATAACTACTATCCTGCTACTATTTCAGATAAGATAATCACAAAACTTCTTAAAAAGAAAATGGGCTTCAAAGGTGTTGCTATTACCGATGGTATTGATATGGCATCGCTTAACGCTGCGTTCCCTAATCACGAGGACTTGTACATTGCACTGCTTAATGCAGGTAACGATATGCTTTTGGGCGTACGCGATATGGATTATATCGATATGATTGAGAGGGCTGTAAACGACGGCAGAATTAGTGAGGAAAGAATTAACGATGCTTGTTCGCGTGTTCTTGATATGAAAGAAAAACTCGGCTTATTCTCGGAAAAACAAGAAGAACCAACCATTATGGACGATAAGTTGTATAATGAAATTGCCGACTTTAACCGCAGAGTTTCAGACCTTGCAGTAACTTTGGAATGTGATAATACCAATAAATTGCCACTAGATGCTTCTAAAATAAAGAATGTAACTATCGTTTGTTCTGCACACGTAGACAGAGCTTTTGAGGCGTTAAAACACATGAAAGCCGCTTTTGAAGAAAGAGGAATTAACGTAAAGCTTCAAAGGCGTATTAAAGACCAAAAAGAAATGGATAGAATTGATAGTGAAAGCGATTTAATTATATATGCAGGTTACCTTCACAACCATCAGCCAATGGGTGCATCAAGCTTCTATGGCGACGAGTGCGCAACCTTTTTCTATGCTTTTACAAAAGGTAAAGATAAGTCGATTGGCGTTTCATTAGGTTCTTGTTATGTCTATTATGATTTTTATAGTCAATTAGATACCTTTGTTCACGCGTATTCGCTCAGCAAAGAGGCACAAGAAGCGTTTGTCAAGGGTATATTTGGCGAAATTGAGTTTAAAGGCGTAATGCCATATATTCAACCGGGCCCAAGAAAATAAATAATTTAAAAATGCTTGTGAGAATTATTTTTCACAAGCATTTTTTCTTAAAAAGGGTTTACAATTTTTTTTTAGGTGTTATAATTATTTTTGAAAAGGAGATTTGAAAGATATGGCAGAATTATTTGAAATTGGAATGATATTGTGTTTTGGCGCATCGTGGCCACTTAACGTAATAAAATCGTATAAAACCAGAACAACAAAAGGTAAGAGTTTACCATTTTTGCTTTTGATTTTTGTTGGCTATATTGCAGGTATAACATCTAAACTTATAAATGCAGAATATATGGCTAACTTTGCAACAAAGTGGTACGTTCTATTCTTTTACGTTTTAAACTTTTTAATGGTAGGTTTGGACCTGCTTCTGTACGTAAGAAATTATAGGTTAGATAAGGCTTCAAAAACTTTGCAATAAGCAAAGTTTTTTGTTTTTGTAACACTTGCAAATATAACTAACAAATGGTATAATTAAAGAAATATTGCAAAAGATAAATTGGCAGAAAGGCTGGTTTATTATGAGCAATAATGAAAACATCATACAAAGCGGCGAAACCCAAGGCGAGGAAAACGAAAATCAGTTTAGCGAAAATCCACAATTAGAGCAAATTGAGAAGCTGGGTTCGGTAACATCTGCCCACGGAAAACATGTTATACATTGTTTAACGGTTGTGGGTCAGATAGAGGGGCATTATATTTTGCCATCACAAAATAAAACCACCAAATACGAGCATGTTATTCCGCAACTTGTAGCAATAGAAGAAGATAAGGAAATAGAGGGGCTTTTAATCATATTAAATACTGTAGGCGGCGATGTCGAGGCAGGTCTTGCTATTGCAGAACTTATCGCAGGTATGAAAAAGCCAACCGTTTCTTTGGTTTTGGGCGGTGGACATTCTATTGGTGTTCCTTTGGCGGTTTCGGCTAAGCGCTCGTTTATAGTACCATCTGCTACTATGACGTTGCATCCAGTAAGAACTTCCGGACTTGTGCTAGGTGTTCCGCAAATGCTAAATTATTTTGATAAAATGCAGGATAGAATAATTCGCTTTATTACCGATAATTCAAATATTTCGGGTGATAGATTTAAAAAACTTATGTTAAACGTTGGCGAACTTGTTACCGATATGGGTACAGTTTTAGAGGGCGAAGCCGCTGTAAAAGAGGGCTTGATTGATAACCTTGGCGGACTTCGAGAAGCAATAGATTGCCTTTACTCTTTAATAGAAAGGGGTAGTCAAGATGCTTCTTCACACAGTAGCTGACCCCGAAATGATTTTTCCGCCAAAATATAACGAGGTTGAATATTATAAACTAAAGCACGGATACGCAACCTGCGAAAAAACACCAAACGGACTTATGGTACGTGCTATAAATTCAACCAATTTAAAAGATTATTTATCTGGCGATATAACGCTTGGAATGTTAATAAAATAAGGGTAGCTTTGCTACCCCAATACATATAGAGGAGAACATAGAATGGCAACTAAAAAGGCTAAAAAAACAACAAAGAAAAAACGCCCTGCAAGTGCAACTGCTACAAGCATAATGCAAGCAGAGTCTGCACCACAGCAATCTGGCAAAAAACAGGTCAGCGCAATAATTATGTTTGCGGCGGCAGTGTTTTTTATGTTTGTTGCAATAATATCCTCTGAGGAGAAAAATTTGTGGAACTGGCTACATAACACAATGTTTGGTATTTTTGGTATCTGCGCATACATAATGCCATTGATTTTAGGCGCTATTGCAGTAGTAGGCGCTATGGACAAGTATTCCGATAAGTTCACAACAAGGCTTATAGAGGGCGGTTTACTTGTATGGTTTATTTGTGGCGCGGTGGATATTTTCTCGGGCATCGCTAAAATGGCAGAGTTTATTCCGCATTTTGTAACCGCATTTAAGTATACCGACGTGTATGGCGGTGTTTTAGGCGCATTGCTTGGACATCCGTTGTATCTTATGATGGGCGATGTCGGTGCCAAAATAACCATAATTATCTTAATTGTAGTTGTACTTATGTTCATTACAGGTACAACCTTAATAAGCGCATACAGAATGCTTGCAAAACCGATAAAATCGGCAGGTGCGGCAATCGAAACCAGACTTGAAGAACACGAAAAACGCCGTGAAGAACAAAAGGCTAAATTTGAACTTGATGTTCCTGTGGCGGGAGAAAAGCGTGGACCTACTGTTGAGGAGGTTACAGATAAACCTTTAAATGTTGCCGACCAACGTCGCAAGGTTATTGCTACGTATCGTGGAGAAGAGTATACTCCCGAACCACAAATTGACGTGGAGGTAGAACCACAAGAAGAACCGATAGAACCGTTAAAAAAACAGGTCAAATTACCTGTCGAGGAAACTGTTAGTGAAGAGATAAAACAGGAAGAAAAAACCGAAAATGATGCTCCTATGCTAGAAGGTATTTCTAACGAGGTTACTTTAGAGGATATTCCCGAAGACGAGGATGCTTATCGCTTCCCACCGCTATCACTTTTGCAAGAGCCTACAAGTACAGGTAATGCCGCCACCGACCACGAGGCTGTTGGCGAGCAACTTGTTAATATACTTCGTAGCTTTGGCGTAGAAACTAAAATTATAAATATCAGTGTAGGTCCTTCTGTAACAAGATACGAGTTACAACCTGCTGCAGGTGTTAAGATTAGCAAAATTACAGGTCTTTCTAATGATATTGCTATGAATCTTGCCGCTGCAGGTGTGCGTATAGAAGCACCTATTCCAAATAAACCTGCAGTTGGTATAGAGGTGCCTAACAAGAGCGCAAGTATGGTTACGGTGCGCGAGATTATTGATTCTAAGGCGTTTACCTCGTCTAAGTCTAAACTTACAGTTGCGCTTGGTCGCGATATTGCGGGTACACCTATTGTTACCGACATCGCAAAGATGCCTCATGGACTTATCGCGGGTGCAACAGGTTCAGGTAAATCGGTTTGCATTAACTCGTTTATTGTAAGTTTGTTATATAACGCTAACCCTGACGAAGTTAAACTTTTAATGATTGACCCAAAGGTTGTTGAACTTGGTGTTTATAATGGCATACCACATCTTTTGGTGCCGGTTGTTACCGACCCGAGAAAAGCCTCGGGCGCTCTTGGTTGGGCGGTTACCGAAATGGAAAATCGTTATAAACTTTTTGCAGAAAATGATGTTAGAAACCTAGAGGGCTATAATCGCCTTGCAGAAAAATCTGACACCTTAATTAAAATGCCACAAATTGTTATCATAATCGACGAGCTTGCCGACCTTATGATGTCTGCACCCCACGAGGTTGAAGATTCTATTTGCCGTATAGCCCAAAAAGCTCGTGCGGCAGGTATGCATTTGCTTATTGCTACCCAACGTCCGTCTGTTGACGTTATTACGGGTATAATCAAGGCAAACATTCCATCGCGTGTGGCGTTTATGGTTTCCTCATCAACCGACAGTAGAACCATTCTTGATACAGGTGGCGCAGAAAAATTGCTTGGTAGAGGCGATATGCTATTTAACCCTGTTGGTGCTATTAAACCTCGCCGTATACAAGGTTGTTTTGTAAGCGACGAAGAGGTTGAAAGCGTTGTTGAGTTTATCAAAGGCGTTAGAAAAGGCGAGTACGATGATGGTATTATGGAAGAAATTGAGCGTCAAGCCGCCGCGGCTGATAATAAGAAATCAAAAGGATCTGATGGTGGCGATGTTGACGGTGATGCCGACGCAATGCTCGGTGCCGCTATCGAGTGCGTTGTAGAAAACGGACAAGCATCAACCTCCCTTTTACAGCGTAGATTAAAACTTGGTTACGCCAGAGCCGCACGTATTATGGACCAAATGGCTGAACGTGGCATTATAGGCCCATACGAGGGCGCAAAGCCTCGCGCGGTACTAATCACAAAAGCGCAACTACTAGAAATGCAAGCCAGAGGCGAAGAAACGGCAGATACGGAAGAATAGATATGTTTTTACCTATTTCAAAAAAAGATATGGATATAAGAGGTTGGGAGCAGTGCGATTTTATAATCGTAACGGGCGACGCGTACGTCGACCACCCAACCTTTGGTACCGCGATAATTTCTAGGGTACTTGAAAATGCGGGTTACAAAGTCGGTATTATTTCCCAACCAAATTGGAAAAGTGATACCGACTTTTTAAAACTTGGCACACCAAAGTATGCATTTATGGTTAATGCGGGTAATATTGATTCAATGGTGGCGCACTATACCGCCGCCAAGCGCAAGCGTAGTACCGATGCATATTCGCCCGGTAATAAAATGGGCCTAAGACCCGATAGGGCGGTAACGGTGTATTCTAATAAAATACGCGAACTGTTCCCAAATATGCCTATTATAATCGGTGGCGTAGAAGCATCATTGCGCCGTTTTGCCCATTATGATTATTGGGCAGATACCGTTATGCCATCTGTTCTTATTGACAGTAAGGCGGATATACTTTCGTTCGGTATGGGCGAAAAGCAAACGTTAGAGATTGCAGAAAATTTAAGTAGTGGTAAAGGCGTAGCGGCTTTGCGTGATATACTTGGTATATGTTATGTTACGGATAACGCCGAGGGTGTTCGTGGTATAACCTTGCCTTCGTTTGACTCTTGCCAAAAATCTAAAGAAAAGTATGCAGAGGCATGCAGAATAGAGTATGACGAGCAGGATGCAGTTCGCGGAAAGCGTTTAATTCAGCAACACGGCAAACGCTATTTAATACAAAACCCGCCAATGCCACCACTAACCACCGAGGAATTAGACAAAGTATATGAACTGCCTTTCGAAAGGTATTATCACCCAAGTTATGAGAAACTCGGTGGCGTGCCTGCGATAGAAGAGGTAGAATTTTCTATAACCCACAATCGCGGTTGCTTTGGTGCTTGCAATTTCTGTTCTATTGCATTTCACCAAGGTAGACAGATTGCGGTAAGAAGCAAAGAATCGGTGCTAAAAGAAGCGAAAATGCTAACTAAAAATCCGCATTTTAAGGGCTATATTCACGACGTCGGCGGCCCTACTGCTAACTTTAGAAGCCCCTCTTGTAAGCATCAGTTAAAAAATGGACTTTGTAAGGGTAAAAAGTGTTTAGCCCCAACCCCTTGTAAAAATTTAGAGGTTGACCATAGCGAGTATATAGATATACTAAACGAGATGCGAAATATACCTAAAATTAAAAAGGTGTTTATTCGCTCGGGCGTTAGGTTTGATTATCTTCTTGAAGATAAAAGCCGCGAGTTTTTAAAAACTCTTGTAAGGCACCACGTTAGCGGTCAGTTAAAGGTTGCGCCAGAACATTGTTCTGCGGCGGTACTTGATAAAATGGGTAAACCGCATATTGAAACCTATAAACGCTTTGCAGACGAGTTCTATAAGGTTACTAAAGGTATGGGGAAAGAGCAGTATTTGGTACCATATTTAATGTCTAGCCACCCTGGTAGTACTTTGCGTGATGCGATAGAGTTAGCGCTATTTTTAAAGCGAGAAAAAATAAGACCCGAACAGGTGCAAGATTTTTACCCAACACCGGGCACCATCTCTACTGCTATGTATTATACAGGTTTAGACCCACATACTATGAAGGCTGTGTTTGTTCCAAAAACTATGGAAGAAAAACAATTACAACGCGCATTACTTCAATATTATAAACCCGAAAATCGCGAACTTATTATAAAGGCATTGCGAAAAGCGGGTAGATTAGACCTTATCGGTAGTGGCAAAAATTGCTTAGTAATGGGCAGAACTAATAATACTAAAAACCAAAAAGCCAAACCAAAAAGCCGAATGGGCGGTAAGTGGGATGGCAAAAAGCGTAGATAGGTGATCGGTATGATTATTGTTGATAGAATAGAAAATGGTTTTGCGGTTTGCGAGATTGATAATGAGTTTACCGAAATATCACTTCTAGATATTAGCGGTAATGTCCGAGAGGGAGCAGTGCTTATTAAAACCAACGGTAATTATGTTGTAGATGAAGATAGTACCTCTCAACGCAAAAAAGATATATTCGAAAAACAACGTAGATTATTTAGCAAATAACAAAAACACCCTTGGGAGAAAGCCCAAGGGTGTTTTACTTTAAATATCCAAATTATCTTTTTCTGTAACTTTTCTACAACTTATAAATTTAACGGCGGGTATTTTTTTTTCGCCTCTTGAAACAAAGCGGTTGCCGTGTATCTCAACGTTATCCGAAGAAGAAACGGTAATCATATTGTTTTTCATACGGCGGAAGGTGTTGTTTTCAATTTTTATGTTTTTGTGTAATCCTGTAATCTTTTCGTCGTTTCCGTCGTGCTTAGTAAACACACCAATTCCTGGTGAATTAACGTCAATATAAGCACATTTTTCAATAATATTATCGTGCATATAAAAGTTAGTAGCAGGGCCAACTTCATACCAGTAACCAAAACAGCAAGCAACCTTAACCGCAGCGTTAGACAAACCGAAGAATTTAGAGTTTTTAATTTCTACATTGTCCGTTTGAATTACAAAGCCGCGCGAGCGAGTGTTTTTAATCTCGCAATCTGATATATCACAAGCAACAGTCAAGGTGTGGTTTTGCATAACGTCTTTGGGTTTTAACTCGCCTTGCAAATTTTCATAGGTTATATATCCGTTGGAGTAATCTGCAACTGTAAAAGTACCGGTATTTTGCATTGTTATCGGGTCAAAAACCTTAATAGTATCGCCCTTTGCGCACCAGTTTTCTTTAAGTTTACCGTCGGGGCTTTTTTTACAGTAGTTGCATTTGATTTTTCTCTCATCAAAATCTACATCTGTGCAGGTGCCCGCAATGGTGTGAATGTTAAGTGCATCGTCGCCCATACCGTCAAATACGCAATTTTTCATTATAAACTTGCCCATAGCGCCTGTTAAGTGGATGCCGTCGCAGTTGCAAGCCATAAGTGAATGACTGCCGTCTTTTTTTATCATTTTGACGCCATCTATTGTTAAGTTGTTGCATCTCGGGAACACCATAATACCCATGCCTGGGGTCGAAAACATAGTAATATTTTTTAGAACAGTATCGTTGCTGTCCTTTAAAACAATAACGCTTGGCCCGTACATAGTATGGCGAATACAAAGTCTGTTTCCAACCTCTAATTCGCCAAAAGAACTAACCTCGAAATACACTTTAAAGGTGTTGTTGCCAAGGTAATCGTATTTAGCGCCCCAGTAGGTGCATGCACACAATACTTCGTCTTGAACAACTGTAATTATATTTGGGTCGGGGTGCTTTTGGTAGTAACCAAAACGATAGGGAGTGCCTTCATCATCTATCGCGTTAAAAGATAAAAAGAGTTCGTTGCCCTTCATATTGTAAACGTCATCAACTTCTAAAACTAATGCCTTTTCATCTAAAAGTATTTCTTTAACAGTTGCGGTAACATTTGTAGGAACGTCGGTGTCAAAATAAATATTTTTAAGTTGTAAGCCTTCGCAATCTGTAATTAAAAAAGCGTCAACACTTTCGGAAAAATGGTCAGAGTTAATGTATTTAGTTGTAATTTTTGCGCCGCCGCCGTCTATTACAACGTCCTTTTTGCCGCTTATTATTATTCTTTTATCTAAATAAAAATCTTCACCATTAAGATTAAGCGCTTCGCCGTCTTTTAAATTGTCTATTAAATTTTGTAACTTTGCAGAAGTGTTCATACTAAAACTCCTTGATTCTATTTATCTAAATTTTATAACACACTTATAATTAAGTCAATGTTTAAATTACAAGAGAAAAAGCACCTTATCTTTACACCTTTAACATATTGCCAATTTTATTGGTTAATATAATAAATAGGCATACAAAAAATATTATAAAAGGTGAAAGAAATGAAAAATTTACATGGTACAAAAACAGAACACAATTTAAGAGAAGCGTTTGCCGGCGAGAGTATGGCATATACAAAGTATAAATACTACTCTCAAAAGGCGAAGAAAGATGGCTATAATCAAATAGCCAATATTTTTAAAGAAACTGCAAAAAATGAAAAGCAACACGCAAAGATATGGTTTAAATATTTGCATGATGGAGAAATGCCTGCCACACTTGAAAATTTAAACGACGGAGCAACCGGAGAAAACTTTGAATGGACCGAAATGTATAGCCGTATGGCAAAAGAGGCAAGGGAAGAGGGCTTCGATGAAATTGCTTTCAAGTTTGAAAAGGTAGCAGAAATTGAAAAGCAACACGAAGAGCGCTATCGTAAACTTATTTCGAACGTAGAGGGTGGATTAGTCTTTTCTCGTGATGGAGATGTTATGTGGCAATGTGCTGCTTGCGGTCATATTCATTTTGGCAAAACCGCTCCCGAAGTTTGTCCTGTATGTAAGCACGAAAAGGCTTATTTTGCTTTGTACGCTGAGAACTATTAAATAAGAGAGCCTGCATTTTTCCTGTATTGTAGAGGTGTCATTCCCATTATTGATTTAAAGTAGTTTGAAAAATAAGCACTATTTTGAAAACCTATTTGTTCGGCTATTTGCGAAACCGAAAGTTCCGTGTTTTGCAATAGCCGTTTTGCTTCTTCAATGCGTTGCTTTAAAATATATTTGTGTGTACTAAGACCGGTTGTTTGTAAAAACAATCGGTTTAAATGATACTCGTGATAATTTGCCATATCTGCAAGTTCCTTATTTGTAAACTGCATATCAAGGTTTTGGTTTATGTAATCAATTACTCTGTTAACTGCATCAAAAGAAGTAGTGCTTGCTTTTATTGACGATTGATGTATATCGCATATTAGGGTTTTTAGCATACTGCTGCTTTTTTCTCTGCTAAGTACTCTAAAAGATTGGAATTCTTTAATTATTGCTTTAATTTGTGGCTTAAATTGATTACCTTTTTGTATAAATAAATGGCTACATAAAAAAACACTATCATTTATGTTTAAGGTTGAATTTTTTTGCAAATCATCGGTATATTTAATTGGCAAAAAACCTTCGGTTTGGTGTTTGTTTTCTTGTGTTAAATCAAAGTTTATTGCAAGAATCTCGGCACCTTCTTGGGATGATATTTCATAAATACTACCGCCGCAACAGTAAAAAAGACAACCTTCTGCCAAATTATAATGCTGATTTTCAATTAAAATATCCGCATAACCACCGCTAATATAAAATATTCTGCAGTCTTTTACATATACTTTTCCGCTCGACGTTCGGTAGTTTACAAGGTCTGCAAACCGTATAAAAGGATTTATATCTGCAATATTCATAGGCTACCCTCTAAAATGTTTGTTTTTTTATAATTTATGTTTGCTTTCTATCTTGATAATAACAGAATATAATGATAAAATCAACATATAATTGGGGGTGTCATTATGAAATATATGGTTGGTCTTAATTTTTCTAACGACCGTTTAACCGATTGTGTACTGGAAAATGCCGAAAAAATTTACGAAGTTTATTTTTCGTTTAGCAATTTTGCGAACGGCAGAAGCAATCAGTTACTTAATGAGGATATTACTCCTTGGGAAATGCAGAGCAAGCAATTAGAGGTTCTCAAAAAACTAAATGACAGTGGTATAGCCTTTAATATGCTATTTAACGCCAACTGTTATGGTAAAGACAGTCAATCGCGTGCATTCTTTAATAATGTGGGCATGGCTATGGATTACATAAAAAGTAATTTTAATCTAAATTCAATTACCACCACCTCGCCACTTATCGCAAAATTTTCAAAAAATAATTTTAGCGATATAGAGGTGCGCGCTTCGGTAAATATGGAAATTGGCACCGTAGAGGGTATGGAATATGTCGCACCTTATTTTGATAGTTATTATGTAAGGCGCGAACTTAACCGAAATATAGATGCATTGCTCGAATTAAAAAATTGGGCAGATGCAAATGGTAAAGAATTGTACGGTCTAGGTAATAGCGGTTGCCTTAACTATTGTTCTGCGCATGTTTTTCACGATAATCTGGTGTCGCATGAAGACGAAATTTCTAAAATGGATAACGCTTATAATTTTACAGGAATGTGTAAAGAATTTTTAAGTAACCCCGAAAACTATAAAAAACTTATTGATTATACTAACTTTATAAGACCCGAAGACGTAGATAAATATAATGGCATTTTTAAAGCAATAAAACTTGCAACAAGGGTGCACAGAAATCCCGTTACAGTTGTAGAAAGTTACGTAAGGGGCAAGTACTCGGGCAATATTTTGGATATTTTAGAGCCGCAACATAGCATATATCCTTATGCTTTGCAAAATGGCGAGCCTTTAAAATTAGTAAATATGGAAGAAACATATTTTCTTGAAAGGGGATAAATATAAATGCTTACATCTAAAATGATTAAAGAAGCGGCACTCGCTGCCGGCGCAGATATGTGTGGTATCGGCCCTATGTCGCGATTTGATGGTGCTCCAGATGATATGAATCCGCAGTTCCTTTTCCCAGAGGCGAAAAGTGTTATTGGATTTGTATTTAGGATTCCACGCGGCGTACAAAGAGGCATTGAGGAGGGAACACAATTCTTCCAATATCCTTCAATGGCTTATGGCGGAATTAACGAAATTTTTGCGCCTGCAGTACTTTATAACGTAGGTAAACTTATAGAGGACGAGGGATATGAGGCTTTCGTTTACCGTAATACAGGTGCTCGTGGCTCGGTTTCTGATATGGATGGTAGAGAGGGTAGTACACTTTCTCCCGAAGAGCAGATAGAGGCCAACGACCAGGTTAAAAATGCAACTGCACACCACCGTAGTGTTGAGTTTACAAGAGCGACAAGGGATATAAATGTGGCGCCTGACTTGCAGTTTCAGTTCCGTCTTGCAGCAGTTGCTTGCGGTCTAGGTGAAATTGGTTGGAGTAAAATGCTACTTACAAAAGATTTTGGACCTTTGCAAAGGGTCGCATTCCTATTTACTGATGCAGAACTTGAATATGACGATGTTTATAACGGAGAGCCACTTTGCCGTAAATGCGGCGCTTGCGTACGCGAGTGCCCGGGCGGTTGTATCCCACCAATCAACTCAGATAAAAAACTAACCGTTAATATCGGTGGCAAAATTTGCGAGTGGGGCGATATAGATATGTGGCGTTGCTACGCGTTTTACACCCATGCAGGTAGATACTATAACCCGTTTGTACCAAAGGAAGTATTTGATAAAAACGAAAACGGCAGCCTTGACCTACTTGAAGGGGTTACCGATATTGCCGATGAAACCGAGGTTGTAAAGGTTTATACCGCTTTGCAGAAGTATTTTCCAAGTTGGGTTGGCTATAATATGGCAAAATGCGGCGGTTGTATTAGAGGCTGTGTAGCAATGTTAGAGAAAAAAGGCGGCTGTATGGAAGATAGATTTAAAAATCCTTTACGTACAGGCAAAGCTTGGAAACTTGATAGATAGGGGGCGGCAGATATGTTAACAAGTGCATTTATTAAAGAAAAAGCACGCGAGTTGGGTGCTACTGTATGTGGTATCGGCAGAGTGTATGAAGAAGAAAACAAAGGCCGCGACCCTAAAATGATTTTACCTAACGCTAAAAGTATTATAGGTTTCGGATTTGCAGTGCCAAAAGGACTTTATAAGGCAATGGATAATGGTAATCAATATTACTCATATACAAGCCTTGGCGTTAAGTATGAGGACGAGGAACTAGCCGAGATATTCTTGCTAAAAATTGGTGGAATGATTGAAAACTTCGGCTATGATGCTTGTTTGCAAAAGTCGGTTCCTAACCTTAGAATTAAGGGCGATAAGGAAACCAATCCCGAGGTTGTTGATACATACGAACTTATTCACGCAGTACCGGTAGCAGAGGGTAAACCTACACCCGACGTTATTATCGACTTTTCTAAAGCGGCTAAAGCCTGCGGTCTTGGCGAGGCAGGTCTTAACGGTAAAATTATAAACAAAAAGTATGGCCCGTTTATGCGTTATTGCTTTATAATTACAGATGCCGAACTAGAGTATGACGAGCCGATTGCAGAGCCTATTTGCGATAAATGCGGTTTGTGTATTGCGGCTTGCCCCGGTAATGCCATTAGCGAAAATGGTCTAGATACTTGGCAGTGCAGTGTTTATTATAAAGGCGTACATAAATCTAATCCCTTTATTACTGAAGACTTTTTAAAAGGCCACCCCGAACGCGAGCAGATTTTAAATGGCGAAAAACGCTTCGATAGTGTTAGTGCAAGAGAAATCTATAAGCAAATAAACTTTTTACCAAACACACAGTGGGGTTATTCGCCCTGCCTTTGCGGTAAAAAATGCGATATTGCCTGCTATAAGCATTTGATAGGAGAGCTATAATATGAAAAATAAAATTATTGAACTAGCCAAAAAATGTAGTGCAGATATTGTTGGCTTTGCACCCGCTTCGCGTTTTGATAAAGACGATGCTATTTTTAAAATTATGCCCGAAACCAAAACTGTTATCGGCCTTGCATTTCGTGTACTTCGCGGTGCTTATCGCGGTATAGAAGAGGGTAGTACCTATTATCAATATACAACTATGGGCGTTGAAAATATGGAAGAAACCATTATGCCTATGGCAAGCATCCGAGTTGCAAACTTAATTGAAGAAGAGGGCTTTATCGCTTTACCGCAACGCCGTCATCAACAAATTATGGCAGAGGGTAACAGTAATAATCCGGAAGTTGCTTATGATTCAGTTTATAGAAACAAGCCACAAGAGGTGCAAATGGACTTTTTAGATGCAGCCGTTAAGTGCGGACTTGGCGAAAGAAGTTTTCATAATACGCTTTTAACCGATGATTTTGGACCAATGGTTAGATATTGTTTTATTTTGACCAATGCCGAAATAGAAAGCAGCGATATGGTTGAACCACACCTTTGCGATGGTTGTGGCAAATGTGCCGCCGCTTGCCCGGGCAAAGCAATTAACGAACATGGCGAGGTTGACCCTTGGCAGTGCACTGTATATTATAATGGTGCGAATGGTACTAAAAACCCATTTATGCCACCTGAAGCTTTTGAAGACTTTGAAAACCGCTTAGAGATTATAAGTGGCGAAGCAACGGTTGATCCCGAAACAGCCAGAAAAATACTTGATAACATTTATTTCTATCCGCCCGCACAACACGCTTATCAGTGTTCTATCTGCGGTAGGGCTTGCGACGTTGCCTGCTATATTCATTTAGAAGAGCAGGGCAAATTAAATAAGAAATTTAAAACACCATTTAGAAAAAGAGAAGAATGGCACTTTAAAATCGACGATTTTAAATAAAAAATATAAAAAACGGTAGCAATGGTAATTGCTGCCGTTTTGCTTTTAATACCCCTTGTTTATAGTAACGCGACAGAGTTGTTTTATAATGAATAAATTATAAAAATTAGTAAATAATTACAAATAGTAAATTAGTTATGTATATTAACTAAAATAAATATTTTATATGAAAAGTAATTTGTCAATAAATTGTTAAAACTGCCGAAATGCACAAATTGTGCTAAATTTAATTGACAATAACAACTATATTTTGTATAATTGTTATATACTATTATACAAAAATATGCAAGTTAAGAGGGTGAATTATTTATGCCAGAGTTCAAAATCAGCTCAACACGTCAAGAACTTATAGACGAACTAGTCGCATCGCTACCTTTCTTTAGAAAATCAATGCATATATCCCAGTCCGACTTAGCAGAAACCATTGGCAAAAGCCGTCAAACCATCTCGGATATCGAGCGTAGAACAGCTCCTATGGGTTGGGATACATACCTTGCCATAATCAAGGTTTTCGAGTGTAACGGACTATTCGCCAGAGAGGTTAATTTCAACTATGCTGATAAACTCAATAAGGAATTAACTCTTGGTAGCAAAAAATTATAATTTAGAAATTTGAATCTCCTTTTTTCTATACTGCAAAGACTCCGCCTTTTTTGGCGGAGTTTTTGTGTATATTGGGCTTCTATTTCGGCAAAATATTTTTGGTGATTGGTTTGTTTACTACTGTTTTAAGAACCTTGATTTTATATATTCTTGTAATGGTTGCAATGCGACTTATGGGCAAGCGACAAATAGGAGATATGCAACCTGCGGAATTGGTTGTAACTATTTTGATTTCGGAAATTGCTTCAATTCCAATACAGGATACCACACAACCTATAATCGTATCTATTGTGGCAATTTTTGCGTTGGTTGCTTTTGAAATTGCATTGACCGTGCTTACAATGAAATCAAATACACTTAATAATATAACTAACGGTAAGTCGGCTCTTATTATCAAAGAGGGAAAAATACTGCAACCACAACTTAAAAAGATGCGACTAACAGTTGCCGACCTTTTAGAACTATTGCGTGGGCAAAATATTTTCGATTTAAGCGAGGTTTCGTATGCAGTTTTAGAAACAAATGGAACCCTTAACGTACTGCAAAAGCCACAGTATCGGCCTGCACGTGTAATGGATTGTGCTAAGGTAACAGAGCCCGATTCATACCCGTCGTTAGTTATCAGTGACGGCAAGGTTTTAAAACGCGGTATGCAAGACGTTGGTATTAGCGAAACACAAATAGATAGGATTTTAAGTTCTAAGCATATAAAACGCTCTGAAGTATTTATAATGACGGTTGATAGGTTTAACAATGCGGTAATTATAAAAAAGGAGAATGTAAATGAGTAGAATAATAGCTTCCGCAATAATTTCTTTGATTATTGTTATTCTTTGCATAGCCGAAAGGGCAGGGGTTAATGCAATAATAGATGAATCAAAAAATTATATTAAACAAATGGAAACCGAGTATAAAGAAGACGACTCTCAGGCTAAAGAGACCGCCAAGAAACTAAATGAATACTGGGAAAGCAAAGAAAAACTATTGTGCCTTTTTTATGCTGATAGCGAACTTGATAATATTAGCGTAGACGTTGCCACGATGCCTTATCTTTCAAAAAAAGATGATGAGTTTTTGCACTACTGCAATACAATACTAAAAAGGTTAGACCTTCTAAACGACCATTCTAAAAGAGTGTTTGGATAAAAAACCGCCTATGTTAGTGATAGGCGGTTTTTAATTATTTAATCATATTGTCAATAATTTTAGAGATATAATCTACGTAAAGTTTTCCAATGAATTCCGAGCCTTTATCGTTAGGATGAACACCGTCGTTGCTAAAAGAGGTCGGCTCATCTCCAATAAATGCAGAGGCTAAAAGTCCGTCTGTTGGCAAATATACATCCGCATATTCGCGTGCAAGTTTGCGGATAATTTCAATCTTTGGCGCCAAATCTTCTCTAAAGAAAAGTTTATCAGGCACAGGGATTAAGAAAGGTTCCATCATCATAAGTTTTGCGTGTGTTTTTTCTTTAATGGTATCTAAAATAGTGCGATAACGTTCTTCAAAAAGGTTGTTGTCTAGCCATTTTTTACCTTCAGCATAATGCCAAACGTCGTTAATGCCTATAAGAATTGATACAATGTCGGGGTTAATGTCAACTAAATCTTCTTGTAATCGATTTATAAGATGCATTGTTTGGTTACCGCTAACGCCGCGGTTTACAAACTCGAATTCAACCTCTGGGTACTTTTCTTTAAGTAGCGCCACGGCATATTTTGGATAGCCAAGACCTATGTAATTCGTATCTTCTCTGGTTCTAAAGCAATCGGTAATACTATCGCCTTGAAATAAAAGTTTAATTTTCATAATGATTACCTCCAACGAGCATTTCTTAAGTTTTTTATACACCTTTTATTATTAAAAGTCAAGGTTTAAAATGGTTGAAAAAGCAAGTTTATTTTAGCACTTAAGTACCCAAAGTTTGATTACCGCAAGGCACTTTCGTAACGTGCCTGGTAAATACGCTTTTAATGGATGATAAAAAATGAAAAAGCACCAAACCAAAGGTCGAGGCTTTTTCGTTGGCAGCGGAATAGTGGCTTTTGGTGCAAAGTAAAATAATATTTACGGGATACTCTCCGTCGGCGTTGTTTTGACCGCTATTGGCAGTGCCCAAAACAATTCGCCTTACTCGAGACTTCGTAGTCCAAACTGCTTCGCATTTTGGCTACTTCGACGATCGTTTTCGACTTTGGTCGAAAACGATTCTCATCCAATCTACTCCATTACAAAAACAAATAGCCACCCCTAGATGGATGACTATTTGTTTTGGCAGCGGAATAGGGATTCGAACCCCAACAAACAGAGTCAGAGTCTGTCGTGCTACCGTTACACAATTCCGCTATATAAACTTTTTTACGGGATACTCTGTGCCTGCATTATTTCGACCGCCCTTGGCAGTACCCGAAATAATTTGCAGTGCTCGAGACTTCACAGTCCGCCTCGCTTCGCGTTTCGGCTGCTTCGACGAACCCCAACAAACAGAGTCAGAGTCTGTCGTGCTACCGTTACACAATTCCGCTAGGTTTTAAGTTGTTTTGTTACTCGCTTATTATCTACGGGCAACGATAATATTATACATCATTTACCGCTTTTGTCAAGCATTTTTTTACAAAAATTAAACGCACCCCAAATTTTTTCTGAGGTGCGTTTGTGTTTTTAAAGTAATTCTTTACGTAGCTGCTCTGCCGACTTGTTTGAGAGGTAGGCAGGGGGGATGTCAAATACAGTTTTAGCCCCTTTGAAACCCTCTTTATTCATTCTAAAAGCTGCCCTTGCATAGCAAGCGATTACACTTGCTGTAAACTCGGGGTTAGAGCCAAGTTTTAGTGAATACTCAATCATTTGTGGTGTTTGTCCGTTTTCGCCGGTTACACCGCTTCTCATTACAAAGCCACCGTGTGGGAGGCTGCTATGGTCGCGCTTCATTTCTTCTAAAGATATAAAGTTAACCGTGGTGTCATAATCAGCAAAATAGTTTGGCATTGTAATAATTTCGCGTTCAATTCTTTCTTTGTCGGCACCATCTTCTGCAACAACATAGCAAAGTCTTGTGTGCTTGTCGCGAGTAGTAAGTGTTGGATTTTCGCCATTTCTAACCTTAACTAAAGCATCATCTTTAGGGCAGGTGTATTGTCTTGCGTCAATAACGCCGTCTATTCGACGAATCGCATCAGAATGACCTTGGCTAACGCCTTTGCCCCAGAAGGTGTAATCGTTACCGTTAGGTAGTATGCAGTTGCCAAGCAAACGTTGTAAACTGAACATACCCGGGTCCCAACCAACCGAGATTAGCGCGATTTTGTTGCCTTTTTTAGCTGCATTATCGCAATTTTCAAAATGCTCGGGGATTTTAGCGTGAGTATCAAAACTGTCTACGATATTAAAATGCTCTGCAAACTCGGGGCTTTGTGTTGGTAGGTCGGTTGCGCTACCTCCACAAAGTATCATAACATCAATTTTGTCTTTTAAAGAAATAGCCTCTGAAATGTTATAAACAGGCACATCGGGAGTTAAAGTTTTTAAAGTTTTGGGGTCGCGTCGTGTAAAGAAAGCAGCAAGCTTCATATCGGGGTTAGCGCGAACAGCAAGCTCGACACCTTTGCCAAGATTACCATAACCCATAATACCAATTCTAATTTGCTCTCCCATAAAAACATCACCTTTCAAAAGTAACGAAATAAAATACCTTTATATTTTAGCATACCCAAAATAATATGACAAGTATGTATTTTATATAATTCGTGTAAAATTCGTATGAAAATAGCAAAAAACCGCCTAAATAGGCGGTTTTTTAAGGTTGTGGTGGAGATGGCGGGAATTGTACCCGCGTCCAAAAGTATTTCCGAAAGGCTTCTCCGAGTGCAGACAGTCTATTAAGATTCCCCTCACTGCACGCCGACAGTCAGGCTTGCAGTTACGGTAGTTTCTAGTTCATGGCGTTGGTCGAAACATTCCTACGCGCACGTTCACCGCTAATCGACGCCCTTAAAAGACCGCGGTACTTCCGTTAAGGACGGCTGCTTAATTAAGCAGCAAGAGCAACTTTATTGTTGTCGTTTATTTTTTAAAAATTGCGGCTTTTTAAGCGGTACCGCACCGCTACTCGCTTCCCTTGCTTCAACGCTCTTGTCGAAACCTTTGCATCCCCATATATTAAGCCAATAATGGCTTAAGGGATTATTATTTTACCACGAATGTGGTTAAAAATCAAATAAATTACGTAGCCAAATTTTGCTGGTTTTCAAATGGGTATTATCTGTTTTGTTCTTTAATCGCACGCCTAATGTCCATATCAGCGGTCTTTTTAGCAATATCTGCACGTTTATCGTACAGTTTTTTACCTTTGCAAAGCCCAACTTGTACTTTTACCCTTGAGCCTTTATAATAAAGCGATAGGGGAATAAGGGTCAAACCTTGTTGCTTTAATAAACCAAAAAGTCTTAAAATTTCGCGCTTGTGCATAAGAAGTTTGCGAACTCTTAACGGGTCGCGGTTAAATATATTACCCTTTTCGTAAGGACTGATATGCATACCTTTTACGAATATTTCGCCGTCATCAATAGAACACCAAGCGTCTTTAAGATTAACTCCGCCCGAGCGTATTGCTTTAACCTCGGTACCACAGAGTTCGATACCGGCTTCAATAGATTCAATTATAAAGTAATCGTGAAAAGCTTTGCGGTTTGTTGCAATTTGTTTAGTATCTGCCACCGGTATCACCTCCAATTTTTTACAAGATATATATTATCATATAAAGCGTGGCTTTTCAATAGTAATAGAATTAAAAAATATTGCTAAAAAGTTACATAATTTGCGTTATTTTACTCCTTGTTCTAAAAAGTAGTTAACAACACCGCAAACTATTCCGTCAATATACTGACGCTTAAACTGGGGGTCTTTGATTAGTTTAAAATCTTTAGGACTTGTAAGATAACCGTTTTCTGTAAGCACAACCGGACAGAATGCGCAACGGCTTAAATTAAAGTAATGCCATTTAAGCCCGTTACCAACGGGTTTCATAAGGCCCGTTGCTTTAAGTGAGTTATTTATCTTGTTTGCTGCGTTATAAGTAAACGGATAGAAATAACCTGCAAAAAAGCCTGATGCTTTAGGGTCAGAAGACCCATTGAAATGTACAGAAATAACAAGGTCTGCGTTGGCGTTTCTTATACAGTTATAGCGGCTTTGCAAGGTTCTTGAAACATCCTTAATTCGCGTCATAGTAGCAGTAGCGCCGATGCTTTTTAAAGCAAGTGCTAATTCTATTCCATAGTTAAGTGTGTATTCTTTTTCGTAAGTTTTAGTGCCGAAGGCATTGTAGGTGCCCGATTCGTCTCCGCCATGCCCTGCATCAACAAGTACCTTTATACCATCTAGCGAGTAACCGTATTTATTGCTTCTTGTAGGCGTAATCTTGCTTGGGTTTAAAAACGAGAAGGTAACGCAACCATTATTTTGGTATCTTGCGTCCCATCCGTAAAAAGCGCCCGGTTTTTTTAAGTAAAGTCTTAAAGTGCAGCCGTACGAATCTTTAATTATGTGATAACTGGAAAATATTTTGTTATTGGCAAGGTTTAGTTTGCCGGAAATTTCGGTACTGTAAGCAAAAACTATATCTATATATGTAAAGGTTTGACCACCTATATTATAGTTTTTGGTTTTAGGATTGTCGTAACTTTGATTGCCGTAGTTAACATAAAAAGGTGCTCGCCAATCGGTTTTTAATTCAAATTTAAATCGGTTGCCTTCCTCATATTGTCTTATAAAAGATAACTTATTGCTTTCGGGTAGTTTGCCTTTGTAAATTTTAACATTTCCTTCGTCGGCATAAACACGCTTATTGCTTTTTAAAAGGTAGTATTTTTTGCCCGATTCCGAATCGAATATTGTTGTAGGGTGGCAATAATCTATCGTGCCTGTTGGTAGATAACTGTTAGTTGGGCGAGAGGTGTCATCAATAGTGCTAGAATCAAAGGTTTCGGCCATAGGTGATATAACACGCGCAACATACTCTGATTTCATCTTAGCAAAACCTTTTTTATCGGTAGAAAAATCAAGCAAAGGGGTAGGGTTTTCATATTTAGCCGCCTCAACACTAACAATTTTAATCTTGCTAGTCGAAATGGTATATGAATCTTTGCCATATTGTGCGGTGAATTTTAATCTATCTCCGCCGCTTTTTTTATTATCTTTAGGTAAAACCATTATGCCTGAAAACCTTGTGTACGTTTTACCGTCATAAGTACCTATATTATCCGGTTCTAAAGTGATTTTTTTGCCTGCCACCGTAGCGGTAACGGTGCTTCCCAAAAAAGCGTAAGCAGTAATAGAAAATCGTGCCTCGCTTTCTAAAGTAAGTTTTTTTAGGTTTGGGGTGCAACTTTTTATCATTGGCAGTGCATAGTTTACGATATATTCCTTTTTTGCTTCTCCGTTACTAATTGTAAACTTGTTTTTTCCAAGAGATAATGTTGCTTTATAACTAAAAAAACCATCATCTGAAACAGTTATTTTTTCTCCGTTTATAAGCAAAGGATAATTTTTGTTGCAACTTCCGTTAAACGATAACTTGTCGATTGTAGCTTCGCTGTTTTCTTGGCTTGGCGAGGTAATGTTAAGTATGCCGTTATTGCTTGCGGTTTCTTCTGTGATTTCGTAGGGGGATAAATTATCGCTTGAAGAATTGTTTATTCCACAACCTGTAATGATTATAAAAACAAGCGCAAAAACCAAACCTACGGCAATAAGTCGCAGGTAGTTATTTAATTTTGCGCTTAAAATCTTCATTTACTTCAATTCCTTTATTAGTGCGTTAAACTCTGCTTCGTTATGCTCTTTGTTTGAAAAAAGATAACTGTATGAATATAAAAATACGCCATCTGTATTTTTGGATTTTGCATCTTTAACTTGTCTTGAGAGAATATTTTTATTTTCTACCCATTCGTTGCTTGTCGCATCTAGTTCGCCTACTTTGTAAGCGGCAAGCCCTATATAAAGTTTTATATCTTTTTCGCGTGAAAGACCACACCATTTATCTAAAAGCGTGCTAAACTTAAAATTTTCTTGCGGGTACTCGTAACCAAAATAAATTTGTGGCGCAATATAATCTATATAGCCCGACGTAGAGCACCAATAAGGGATGTCGGCGTAAAGTTCTAAATAGTTTTTATCGGTCCTGTCGGTTGATATATCTGCGGCAGGGGAAACGCCAAAAACCACATTTTCGTAACTATGTACCGTTTTATAAACTTCCCCTAATAATAGATTTACATTTGTTCTGCGCCAATCATCAAGGCATAAAGGGGTGGTAACGCTCTGTACGTACTCGGTATATGATTCTTTATCAAAATCCTTTTCGGTAGTTGGGTAAAAATAATCGTCAAACTGTATACCATCTACCTCGTAGTTTGCTAAAATTTCATCTACACCATCAGAAATCAGTTTGCGAACTTCTTCACTTGCGGGGTTAAGGTAGGTGCCTTCCTCGGTAAACAGAACGTTTTTATCGTTACTACCGTCATCGTCGGTTAAATATTTGCAAACGGGGGATTTTTGTGGTAATCTTTCGTAATCTTTAGATTTTGCCGAAACTCTGTATGGGTTAATCCAAGCGTGAAACTCCAAACCAAGACTATGAGCGAAATTAATCATAATTTCTAATGGGTCAAAATCGGGAGCAACGCCTATTTGCCCCGTAAAAGCCGCACTAAATGGGAAATAGTCTGATGGGTATATTGCATCACAATTTGCTCTTACTTGGCAAATAACTGCATTAAAACCGGCATTTTTAACCTTAGTGAACATGGTGGATATTGTGTTATTGAACTCATCTTGGGTTACGTTCACAAAATTAAGTTCTATGTATGAAATCCAAACCGCGTTCATAACCGATTTGTTTTGAATTGTTTTTTGCGGTGTTTCGTCTAAAGAAGGAATACTCGAAGTATCTACGTGGGGCGTAAGTGAGCATCCCGATAATAAAATTATCAAGGTTAAAACTATTGATAATATACGCTTCATATCTACACCTGGTTTCATTTTATATTTTATAGCTTAAAAGGTCAATAACAACTTGCATATTTTCTATAATATGGTAAGATAATATATGTAATTTTTAGCATAAAAAAGGGGGCAAAAATAATGTCTGTTATAAATCCGTTAATAGAAGGACCGTATACTTTTTTTGCCGTTTGCCCTAAATGTAAAAGCGCGGGTGAAGTAAAAGTTTTTAAAACTGCTATAACTGTTGCTTCGAAATACATTCAACACAATCGCAAATACACAGCTATTTGCACGTGCTGTAAAACTAAATATAATGTATCAAAAGAAATGGGCGACGCATTGCTAAAAGGCACGGGCGCTCTGATATTAAAGGAGTAGTATATGCCACATTTGTTTTTATCGGTGCTTTACGTTATGGTTGCGATATCCATAATAGGCTCTGTAATGGTTGTTGTAGATAAAAGTAATGCAATTAAAAACCGCCGCCGAATAAGTGAGGCTACTTTAATGTATTTTGGCATTTTCGGTGGTGCGCTTTTAATGCTTTTGTTTATGAAACTCGTTCGACATAAAACCTTAAAACCAAAGTTTATGGTAAGTTTTCCAATTCTTTCGGTGCTACACATAATAATTTTATTTTTGTGTTACTTTTAATATTACATAAAAAAGCGGAGCTTTCCTTTAAGAAAAGCTCCGACAGTTTTTGTATTCTGCTAAAATTAGATAGCGCGGGTAACTTTACCTGAACGCAAGCAACGGGTGCAGGCATTTATACGACGGGGAGAACCGTCAACAATAGCCTTAACGCGCTGTACGTTAGGCTTCCAGGTTCTGTTAGAACGTCTGTGTGAGTGGGAAACCTTAATACCGAAGCTAATTTCTTTACTGCAGATATCACACTTTGCCATGATCTGCACCTCCTTGATATTGATTACATAGCGCATATTATAATAACAGATATAAAAGCAAAATGCAAGTGTTTTTTTAAAATATTTTAAAATTTATTAAAATTGTTGTTAATTGGCAGTTTTTGTGTTAAAATGTGTGAAGACACGAAGGGGTGTTGTATTAAGTGATACATAAAATAAATAATGGTAATATTTATATTTCGGTTGATGGTTTGGGCGCAGAACTTCGTTCAATATGTGATGTGCACGGAACCGAGTTTTTGTGGCAGGGCGATCCTAAAGTTTGGGAAGGGCAATCTCCAACAATTTTTCCAATAGTTGGTAGGCAAAAAGACGATATTTATATTTATGACGGTAAAGAGTATTTTATAGAAAACCACGGATTTGCCACTGCGTGTAATTTCAGGGTGCATGAGAAATATTCTGATAAACTTGTTTTAAGGTTAGAGCAGAATAAGTATACTCTAGAGCGTTATCCGTTTGAGTTCTGTTTTGATGTTTGTTATGAACTTTCAGACAACTCTTTATATGTAAGATTCAAGATAACTAATAATAGCAAAAAGCCGATGCCTTATGCCGTTGGTGGACATCCGGGTTTCAGAGTACCTATCGAAGAAGACGAGCAGTTTGAGGACTATTATTTAAGATTTGATCAAGTTGAAACTTGTCAAGCTCCACATTTGATTCGCGACGCTATGGCAGAAGCCGAGAATTATATACCTGTGCTGGAAAACTCGCAGTACGTTAAATTAACGCACGATATGTTTAATAAAGGTGTTCTTGTTTTAGAAACTCTTAAAAGCCGTGGTGTAGAACTTTTGTCGCAAAACAGCGGTAAGGGTATCAGAATGGATTTTGAAGGTTTCGATAATTTGGCATTATGGCAGATGAATAATGGCAATTTTTTGTGCATTGAGCCTTGGACTTCGCCGGGCTCGTTTACCGACGAAAGCCGACTTTTAGAAAAACGTAAGGGTATAATTATGTTACCACCGGGCGAAACCGCAGAACATGGATATAAAATTACATTGATTTAAAAAAGAGGAAAACTATGAAAATTAAAGCAGTATTTTTTGATATGGATGGTACTTTGGTTAATTCTATGAATGACCTTGCTGCATCAACAAACTATGCTATGGCTAAATTTGGATATCCCGAAAAGCCAATTGAAAACTATGCTTATTATGCAGGTAATGGCATTTATGTTATGATAGAGCGCGCATTAGAACCTAATAAAGTAGATGCAGAAACATTAAAGCAAATTCGCGACGTTTTCTTTGATTATTATAAGGACCACTGCACAGTGCACACTGCTGTATATAAAGGTGTACCTGAACTTATAGCGGCTTTGAAAGAAAAAGGCATTAAGGTTGGTTGTATCACTAATAAGGTAGAGCCTATTGCTAAAAATATTATTAACCACTTTTTTGGCGGTATGGATGTAGTTTACGGACAGGTTGATGGAGTTCCAAATAAACCAGACCCACTACTTACCTTAAAGGCACTTGACGAATTGGGACTAGACCCAAAAGAGTGTTTGTTTGTGGGGGACACCTCGGTAGATATAGAAACAGCTTTAAATAGCGGTGCGGTATCATTAGGCGTTCTATGGGGTTTTAGAACCGAGGACGAACTAAGAGGCGCAGGCGCTGATTATATAGTAAGCGACGCTAAAGAGATTTTGGAGATTATTGACACCCATGAATAAATATAAAAAGACCGTTTGGAATTGCTATATAGGTTATATAGTACAAGCGGTTGTAAATAATTTGCTACCTCTTTTTTTCGTTATATTTCGCGAAAAATTTGATTTAAGCAACCAAAAACTAGGCAGCCTTATACTTATAAATTTTCTTATACAAATCTCTGTTGACCTTTTAGTCTCGCGTTATGGAGATAGGTTAGGGTATAGGCGCGCAATGCTTTTAGCACACGGCTTTGCGGGAATAGGACTCATATTTATAACTGTTCTACCATTTCTTTTTTCAAGCGTTTATATAGCATTTATAATCGCCACATTCTTCTTTGCTGTGGGCGGCGGTATGATAGAGGTTATGGTCAGCCCGCTTTTAGACGGACTTGTAACAGAAGGCAAGGGCGCCGCTATGAGCTTTTTGCATTCGTTTTATTGTTGGGGTCAAATGCTTGTAGTTTTGTTTTCAACAATATTCATTTTTATCTTCGGCGAAGAATATTGGTATATTTTACCGGTGTTGTGGTCTTTGGTGCCACTTCTTAATATGGTGGCGTTTATCAAAGCGGAACTACCGCCAATGCTAAAAAAAGGCGAAAGAACACCGTTAAGAACATTGTTTCGAGAGCCGGCGTTTATAATATTCATATTTTTAATGTTTTCTGCAGGTTCGTCAGAACTTGCTATGTCGCAGTGGGCGTCCTTCTTTGCGGAAAAAGGCCTCGGTGTGCCAAAACTTTTGGGCGATATTTTAGGCCCATGCTTGTTTGCGGTTTTTATGGGTATAGCGCGTGTGCTGTACGGAATATTTGAAAGTAAATTGCCTATGAGAGCGTCGATGCTTTTTTGCGCCTTGCTCTGTGTAGCATGTTATTTGGCGGTAAGTCTTTCTATGAACCCGATAATCGCCTTTTCGGGATGTGCTATAAGCGGTTTTTCGGTTGGTCTTATGTGGCCGGGTACATACAGTATGGCAGGTAGCACGTTTAAGGCTGGCGGAACGGCTATGTTTGGTGTGCTTGCTCTTTTTGGCGACCTGGGTTGTTCGCTTGGTCCTTGGCTTACGGGCGTTGTTTCAGATGTGGCGGAAAAATCGCAGTATGTTATGAAATTAAGCACAAACTTCGGTATTTCTATTGAACAGGCCGCGATAAAGGGAGGTTTTTTAGTGGGTGTAATTTTCCCACTTATAACAGTTGTAGCAATACTAATTTCATATATAAATAAAAAATGTAAAGGAATGAACTAGTATGAAACGTAGCGGATACTTAAATTGGGACGAATATTTTATGGGGGTTGCAATGCTTTCAGCGGGTCGCAGTAAAGATCCCGGCACACAGGTTGGCGCTTGTATTGTAAACGAAAATAATCGCATTATGTCGGTTGGTTATAACGGTATGCCGGCGGGCTGTTCTGACGATTCTTATCCTTGGGATAGAGAGGGCGACGCTTTAAAAACCAAGTATTTATATGTATGCCACGCCGAACTTAACGCTATTCTTAATTTTAGAGGCGGTACACTAGAGGGTTGCAAAATTTACACAACTCTTTTCCCTTGCAACGAGTGTGCAAAGGCACTAATTCAAAGCGGCATTTCTGAAATTATTTATATGCAGGATAAATATTCCGATACCGATTCGGTTATAGCTTCTAAAATGATGATGAAATCGGCAGGCGTAACCTTCCGCAAATATGAAATGGCAAATAAAAATATTACACTTGAACTTTAATTATAAAGGCGTGCTATATGCTAATTCGCGTAAGGCGCGCCTTTTCGATTTCTTGACATATTCTCTTTAGAGGGATATAATATTTTAACGAATTGATTGATACTTTGCAAAACTTATGAAATAGGTGTTATATGAAAAAGTTTAACGTAACGGGCATGACATGTGCTGCGTGCAGTGCCAGAGTAGAAAAGGCGGTAAAAAGGGTAGCGGGTGTAGAAAATGCATCTGTTAATCTGCTTTTAGGCACTTTAAGTGTAGAGGGTAAAGTAGAAGATAGCGTTATAATAAACGCGGTAGAAAAAGCAGGATACGGCGTTATTGCAAATAACGAACAAAGTAAGAAACAACCTAAAACGACTAGCGGCTTTGTGGCAAGATTAGTTAGTTCCGTTGTGTTTTTGGTTCTTTTAATGTATGTATCAATGGGGCATATAATGTGGGGGTGGTACTTGCCGAATATAATCGCAAGTAACCCAATTATGCTAGGCCTAATACAGTTCATTCTATCCACAATTATATTGGTAATAAATAAGCAGTTTTTTATAAGCGGCTTTAAAGCAGTTATAAAGGGCGCCGCTAATATGGATACTCTTGTATCGTTGGGCTCGGGTACTGCGTACGGATACAGCGTATATATGCTTTTTGAAATTTCGCATTTTATTTTGCTTGGAAGAATAGACGAGGCATTTCATCATTTGCACGGGTTGTATTTTGAATCAGCGGCTATGATATTAACCTTAATTACTGTCGGTAAAATGTTAGAGGCATATTCAAAAGGAAAAACCACCTCGGCGCTAGAAGGACTAATAAAACTAACACCTAAAACTGCAACAGTCATTAAAGATGGTAAAGAGATAGTTATAGAGGCTTCAAAACTGGGTGTAGGCGATGAGTTTATTGTTAAACCGGGCGAAAGCATACCGGCCGACGCTATTGTGATTGAAGGCGAAAGCGCAGTAAATGAATCTTCACTTACGGGCGAAAGTATCCCCGCAGAAAAGCGTGTAGGCAGTCAAGTTTATGCTGCAACGATAAACACTTCGGGATATATAAAATGTCGCGCCACAAAGGTTGGTAACGATACAACTTTGGCAGAGATTATAAAAATAGTGGGCGATACCGCTGCATCAAAAGCACCAATCGCACGAATTGCAGATAAAGTGTCTGGTGTGTTTGTGCCGGCAGTTGTATTTATTGCAATATTAACATTTGTAATTTGGTTAATTAGCGGTGGCGGCATGGGCGTTGCTATCGAGCGTGCTATATGCGTTCTTGTTATAAGTTGCCCTTGTGCTTTAGGTCTTGCAACCCCTGTTGCTATAATGGTGGGTAGCGGTGTTGCGGCAAGGGGTGGCATACTCTTTAAAACTGCAACTGCTTTAGAAATTGCAGGTAAGGTTAAACACGTTGTCTTGGATAAAACAGGCACTATTACCAGTGGCAAACCAAGTGTAACCGATATTATAACTGCTAGCGGTGTTGATGAAAGCGAACTATTAGATACGGCTTATTCGCTTGAATATAAAAGCGAGCATCCTTTAAGTTTGGCGATTAAGGATTATTGTTACAGCAAATCTGTTGTCCTTAACGAAGTAGATGGATTTAAGGCGGCTTCGGGCGGTGTAAGCGGTAATGTTAACGGCGTTATGTTACTTGGCGGTAATTTGGATTTTGTTAATAAACAAGTAGATATAAGTGAAGATTTGGTGTCTGTTGCAAACAATTTTTCAAAGAACGGTAAAACACCTTTGTATTTTGTGAAAGGGGATAAACCGTTAGGAATAATCGCAGTTGCCGATACTATTAAAGAGGATAGTAAAAAGGCGATAGAATCGTTAAGTAAAATGGGTATAACCGTTACAATGTTAACGGGGGATAATAAGGTAACTGCCCAAAGTATCGCAAAAAATGTTGGTATAAAAAATGTTATTGCCGATGTTTTGCCGGCCATGAAAAGTAGTGTGATTTTGGACATTGCCAAAAAGGGTAGTGTTTTAATGGTTGGCGATGGAATAAACGATGCACCTGCACTTACTGCGGCTGACGTTGGTATGGCGATTGGTGCAGGTACAGACGTTGCAATAGACGCCGCCGACGTTGTGCTTATAAACAGCAAACTTTCCGACGTAGTTTCGGCAATAAGACTAAGTAAAGCGACCTTAAAGAATATAAAACAAAATCTATTTTGGGCGTTTATATATAATGTAATCGGTATACCTATTGCTGCAGGTGTGGGGTTAACCCTTAATCCAATGATAGCCGCGGCGGCGATGAGTCTATCAAGTTTTTGCGTTGTAACAAATGCGTTAAGGCTAAACTTTTTTAAACTAAACAAAACTAAAAAGGAGAAAATTAAAATGCAAAAAACAGTTAAAATTGAGGGTATGATGTGTCCACATTGCGAGGCAAGGGTAAAAGAACTTTTCGAGAATATGGCAGAGGTAACGGTAGCCGACGTAAGCCACAAGACAGGTACTGCAATTCTAACCCTTAATAGTGAACTTTCTGATGAAACTATTAAAACAGCAATCGAAAACGCTGGTTATAAGGTAGTATAATTAAAAGTGCCCTATCAAATTGATAGGGCACAATTTTTTATATACATCTTGATTTTTTAAAACTTATGTGTTAAAATATGCCAAGCAAATAAATGAAGGCGTAGCTCAGTTGGTTAGAGTACCTGCTTGACATGCAGGGGGTCGGTGGTTCAAGTCCACTCGTCTTCACCAGTAATTTTGAATGCAAAAAAACCGCGTAACTACGCGGTTTTTTATTATGCCATTTTGTAAAATCAGACGAATTTTAGAAAATTCGTGTAGAATTCGTGTAACAAACATTGCACGCTATAATGTAAATCTTATTTATCCTTTTTAAGCAAATCGCGGATTTCGATTAGGGTTTTAAGTTCTTCGGATTGCTCGGGTTCGGCAGGAACTTCTTCAACAACCTCTTCTTGCTTTTTAGCAAAGCGGTCTTTAAGGTTCATAATTACGCGCAACACAATAAATATAGCAAGTGCGATAATTAAGAAATCAATAACACTTTGTAAAAAGTTACCGTATGTAAGCGCAACTTCGGGCTCTGCAACAGGGTCTGTGCCTGCGGCTTTGATTACCCAACGCAAATCGGTAAATTTGATTTTGCCAAGTAATAGACCGAGAAGTGGTGTAACAACATCTGCAACAAAGGAAGAAACAATTTTACCGAAGGCAGAACCGATAACAACACCGACTGCCATATCAATTACGTTGCCTTTCATTGCGAATTCTTTAAAATCTTTTAGAAATTTTTTCATTTTACATCCTCCATTTTGACTTGTTTCAACAAGTATTTTCTTTAAATTCATTATATACCACCCACAAAAAGTTGTCAATGCGAATATTTTTGAAAAAATTTATAAAAAAGTATTGACAATTATAAAATTCTATGCCATAATAGTATCAAATCCTAATAGCGATAAGGAGGCGATACAATGCAACAGAGAAATACAAGGCAAAGGCAAATAGTTTTAGATGCGGTTCGCGAGAGAATGGACCACCCAACTGCAGACGAGATTTATCTTGATGTTCGCAAGTTAGATAGCCATATAAGCCGCGGCACTGTGTATAGAAACTTAAATGTTCTTTCCGAAAATGGCGAAATACTGCATATTAAAGTACCAACGGCCGATAGATTTGATTTAAGGCCGGATAAGCACTACCACATAATATGCACAAGCTGTGATAAGGTATTCGACGTACCATCTCCGTACACCGAAGAATTGGATAAAACTGCTGAAAGCAGTACCGGGTTCAAGGTTTCAAGGCATCGTACCGTTTTCGAGGGGATTTGTCCAAAATGTCAAATGATTTTTGAGGAGGAAAATTAAATGAGTAAATTTGTATGCACAGTTTGCGGATATGTTCACGAGGGAGCCGCCGCACCGCAAGAATGTCCAATATGTCATGTACCCGCATCAAAATTCAAGGAGGAAAAAGAAGTGGCAACTAACAAATACGCAGGAACAAAAACAGAGAAAAATTTATGGGAGGCTTTTGCTGGCGAATCTCAAGCAAGAAACAAGTATACCTACTTTGCTTCTGTTGCTAAAAAAGCAGGTTTCGAGCAGATTGCAGAACTTTTCTTAAAAACCGCAGATAATGAAAAAGAGCATGCAAAACTTTGGTTTAAAGAACTTGGCGAACTAGGCGATACCGCACAAAATCTATTACACGCTGCAGAAGGCGAAAACGCAGAATGGACCGATATGTATGAACGTATGGCTCAGGATGCAGAGGAAGAAGGCTTCCATGACCTTGCAAAGCGTTTCCGCGGTGTAGCGGCTATTGAAAAAGAGCATGAGGAAAGATATCGTGCACTTTTAAACAACGTAGAAACCAAACAGGTATTCGAAAAGAGCGGTGTAACAGTTTGGGAGTGCCGTAATTGCGGACACATTGTTGTAGGTACTAAAGCTCCTGACGAGTGCCCTGTATGCAACCACGCACAAAGTTACTTTGAAGTAAGAAAACAAAATTATTAAAATAGAAAAACGGCTAACGATTTACTTCGTTAGCCGTTTTATACTGTAAGTAAAAACACCAAGTTTTTATTAAATTAGTGTCGCAAGAATTTTACAAACAGAAAAGTCAACTAATAAGCGACTTGCCGCTTATTTGCTCGCGTTGACATAAATAATGGGCTATGTTATAATTCACAAGGATAAATGTAACTAATAAGGAGCTATGTTTATGAACTGTGTTGAACATAAAAAAGGTGCTGAAAAATGGTTTATAAATTCAAGATGGATTGGCGAAACAACCGGTTTTTCACAGGATGAAACGTTTGATAAATCTGCCTGTATGCGAAGGGTGTTCACAGTAACTAAAGGCATCAAAAGTGCAAGAATTGCTGTTTGTGGACTTGGACTTTATCATTTTCTTATTAACGGAAAACGACCAAATAAAAATGTTTTAATGCCACTTTTTACAGATTATAACAAGCGTACACTATACGATGTTATCGATATTACCGAGTTTTTATGTGAAGGCGAAAACTGTATTAGTTTTATTCTTGGTAACGGCTTTTATAATGTTGAAAGCAAGTGCGCTTGGGATTTTAACAAGGCTTCTTGGAGAGGTATTCAAAAGCTTATTTTTGATTTAAAGCTTGAATATGAAAACGGCGAAACACAAAATGTTGTATCTGATAAAAACGTTAAGTTTGCTAAAAGCCCAGTTACCTATAACTGCATTAGAAACGGCTGCACTTACGATGCGCGTCTTGTACAGAATGGATGGTGTTTTGCAGATTTTGATGACTCGGATTGGGACGTTGTAGAATTTACAAAACCATCTGGCGTACTGCACGAAAATACCGCACCCGCTATTGTAGAGTGCGAAACATTTTCTCCTGTTTCGGTAACCACTCTTGATAACGGCCGCAAGGTGTATGATATCGGTCAGAATATTGCTGGTTACGTATGCATGAGTGGTACTGGAAAAAGAGATACAACCGTTGTTTTCAGATATGGCGAATTATTGGATAAAGACGGTAATGTATACGTCGGCAATGTTTCTAATCTTGTTGAGGGCGAATTTCAGGTTGACCGCTATGTTTTTGGCGATGAAAATGTAGAAAACTGGAGCCCATTATTTGTATACCATGGATTCCGTTATATTGAGGTAGAAATTATTGGCGAGGCCGATATTGAACTTTGCGGCGTTGCTATTCATTCCGATTTTAATCAAACTTCAAAATTTTCTTCTTCTGACGATTATTTAAACAGATTGTGGAATGCTGTTTTATGGTCTGATAAGAGTAACTTTGTTGGAATCCCTACCGATTGCCCACAACGTGAAAAGAATGGTTGGACATCTGAGGCATTTCTTGCCACAGAGCGAATTCTCTCAACTTTTGATGCAGTTGCGGCGTTCAAAAAATGGCTTGCCGATGTTCGAGATGCACAACTTCCAACAGGTGAACTTCCTTGCATAATTCCCGGACCGGGTTGGGGACTTAGATGGGCAAACGGCATTACATACGATTCCGCGCTTGCTTATATTTCTTTTCTTATTTATAGGGAAACCGGAGACAGTTCTGCTATTTTAGAGAACTATGAAGCAATAAAAGCCTATATTAAATATCAAGAAAACTTTTTGCGCGATGACTTTACAATTGATAACTCGATTGAGGATTGGCTTAGCATTGATATAGAGCATCCGTGTCCGTCGGTTATTACCGCTACATCATATTTTTATAGCGCGAGTATAACTGTTTCTAAAATTGCAAATATAGTTGGTGATATAGAAACAGAAAGCTATTATAAAGATTTGGCCGAAAAGGTGAAAATTCATTTTAACAGGAATTTTGTTAATAGTGAAACAGGCAAAATCGGAGATAGCGAATATGGTGTTCAAACTGCACAATGTGTGCCGCTTTATCACGGAATTGTAGCAGAAGAAAGCAGAGCTATAGTTGCTAAATATCTAAAAGAATCACTTAAAAATACAGACGGACATATAGCAACCGGTACGTACGGCACAAAGGCAATACTTGAAATTTTAAGTTTTTATGGCTATATAGAAGATGCATACAAAATGGTAACCATAGAAGGCTATCCAGGTTGGCATTATATGTTCGAAAACGGCGCTACAACCATTTGGGAAGAATGGGGCGGCGGAAACGTTGTTGAATGGAGTGGCTCGCATAACCATAATGCATTATGTTCAGTGGGGGATTGGCTTTATCGCTACGTAGCCGGTCTTAGACAGACTAAAGATAGTATTGCTTATGAAAAAATTGAATTCTGTCCTGCGTTACAGTTACCGATAGATTCTGTTTCTTATAAACACGAAACTGTGAAGGGTATAGCGGCAATTTGTTGGTGTAAAAAGGGTAACGTTGCAGAAGTAGAAATTTGTGTACCGAGTGGTAGTGAGGCGGTGTTTGTTGTTCCAAAAGGCTATAAAACAACAAACACAGTGTTCAAAGAAGGAAAACACACTATTGTTTTAGAAAAAGCATAATTTCTATGTTCAATTAAAAACGGCTAACGATTTACTTCGTTAGCCGTTTTTATGTATTTGTTTTAAAATAATTTAGCGCCGTTAATTGCATTTTTTCGCTTGTGATTATAAAGTTTTACATTATCCAGCGCCCATTGACGAGAGGAGAATTTGCCTTTGTCCAAATCTTTTGTAGCGCTTAAAATTTCGTAAACGCGCGAGTCCATAAGGTCAAGTTCACTTAAAAGTTCGGCTTCTAAAAACATAGGTCTAACCGCGGCGCCAAATTCAGGGTTACCGTGGTGCGATAAAATCATATGTTCTATAAGCATAGCGGTTTCTTCGTTTATTCCTAGTTCTTTTGCAACACCATCAATAATCATAGCGCCCATAGGGATATGACCTAAAAGGTTGCCTTTTACTGAATATTCTTCAACAAGTCCTGTTGAGTTAAGGCTAAATTCTGCAATTTTTGCAATATCGTGAAGCATTGCTCCCGATATGAGCAACTCTTTGTCAACAAAGGGGTAAACATCACAAACTTTTTCGCAGAGTCTTACTATGGAAAGTACGTGGTATAAAAGCCCTCCGCGAATAGCGTGGTGCAATTTGAACGCAGCGGGAACATACAGCATTACCTCACGGTTACGTTCGTAAATAGTAGTAACTAATGCTTTTAGGTCTTGGTCTTGGAACCCGTTAGCAATTCGAAGCAACTCATTATACATATCCTCGGGCTTGTATTCGGCGCTTGGTACAAAATCGTTAATATCAATGTTGTCCTCGGCGCTTGTGTGTCTAATTCTATCAATCTTTAATTGGTCAACGTTATTGTAAGGCGCAATAGAACCACGAATTTTTACTACATCGCCCGACTTGTATAAGTCTTGCTCTTTATCGGTTAAATTCCAATATTTTGCGTTCATTTCGCCGCTACTGTCGGAAACCATAAGGTCTAGATATTTCATACCCTTAGCGGTAGTTTTAACATCGGCAGATTTTATAAGGCAATAACCTTCAACAAATTCGCCGCCAATAGAAGTAAAGTTCACTAAAATTACCTCCCAATAGTGTTTTTTTAATTATACTATATAAAATCGTTACATTCAATAATAAAGTTGAAAAAATAATTTTTTCTGCTATACTGTACTTATAATCTTGTAAAGGGAATAAATGTATGATTGACTTAGGTAACGATTGGACCCAAATTTTAAAGGATGAATTCGAAAAGCCATACTATATTTTGTTGCGCGAGTTCTTGCGTGCAGAATATACAAAACACACCGTTTATCCTAAAATGGAGAACATATTTAATGCGTTAAGATATACATCTTTTGCAGATACTAAGGTTGTAATTATTGGACAAGACCCATATCACGGCGAGGGTCAGGCGCATGGACTTTGTTTTTCTGTGCAAAAGGGGATAGACCCACCGCCTTCGCTTAAAAATATGTTCAAAGAGTTAGAAAGCGATATAGGCTTTAAAATTCCTAATCATGGCGAACTTACTAATTGGGCAAAACAAGGCGTTTTAATGCTTAATAACGTACTGACAGTACGTGAGCATACTCCAAACAGCCATAAAGGTAAAGGTTGGGAAAAGTTTACAGATAGGGTAATATCAGAACTTAATAATAAGGAAACACCGGTTGTATTTCTTTTGTGGGGTGCAAACGCAAAAACCAAGGCACAACTTATTACTAACCCAATACATAAAAAGTTAGAGGCGCCACACCCAAGTCCGCTTTCTGCATACAGTGGTTTCTTTGGCTGTAAGCACTTTTCCAAAGCAAATGAAATACTTAAAAATTCAGGATTAGCACCAATAGAATGGCAATTAGACTAGAAAAAAAGACCGCTTTTGCGGTCTTTTTTATATTTCAAGTTTAGTTTTCCGGGCATATGAGAAGATGTATTGTTGCAAAATACCCTCAATTCCTTCACTACCTTTTGGTAGTCCGTTTGGAAAAAGTATAGGCATAGCGCGTTTTATCCATACGTCTTTTGGAAAAGCCTCTGCGAAACCTAATCCAAAAAGCAAAGTGCAATCTGCGACCTTTAATCCAACACCGTGGATTTTCATAAGTTCCGCTTCTGCATTTTCTAAAGAAAGTGTCATAATTTTATTAAAATCGACCTCTCCGCTTGCAACCTTTTTAGCCGCATCAAGTATGTACTTTGCACGAAAACCTGCTCGCAACGGTGCCAAGTCGTCCAAATTCAATTTGGCAATAGTTTCAGCAGTGGGGAAGGCGTATCCTTTTTCTAGTTTTTCGCCATACTGTTCGCAAAGCCTTTCAACGATACCTTTAATGCGTTTTATGTTGTTGTTTTGAGAAATTATAAATGAGCAAAGTGTTTCCCACGGTTCTTGGTTAAGCACCCTAACACCGCTTGAAACAAGGCGCATTTTATTAAGCATTTCGTCTTTTTGCATAAATGCTTCGATTTTGCTGTAATCACGTCTTAAATCAAAATATTCTTTCCAAATAAGTTGATACTCTTCTTCGGTTGTATTGTAAAAAGTAAGCCTTCCGTCCTGTAACGACAAGGTTAGTTCTTTACCAAAAGCAATACCATACCACTTGTTATCATCAATAGGTTTCCACCTGAAAGCCTGACCGCAATCCAAAGTTTCTGCGAGGTCTAAACAGGCAACGTTTTCAACAACAAAATCCATATTATCACCATAGTTATTGTAGCATAATTTTTTAATAATGTAAACCTGTTATCAAACGAGCTTACAAAAACATAAAATAATTGTATAAAAGTTTTGGGGCGTTCCAAAAATATTGATTGAACAACGATAACTCTGATAGGAGTGATAATATGCTTCGTGGTGTAAATAAGCAAATAATTGAAATAAACAGCACTGATAATTGCTATTTCGAAAAAGCTATTTTATTTGTAAGACCCGAATTTTCAGAAGTGTCGGAAACGAAACTTCATGATAATGCCGCTGAGTTTTTAAAGGATATTGAAACCGAGAAACAGTTGGTCAAAACAACAAATAACAAGACGAAAAAACTGAAATTAGTAACAAATAAAAATCTGATATTTTCCTTTGCTTTAACTGCGGTAATAGTTGCGATATCCGTTGGCGTTATTTTAAAATTTATATAAAAAAGCGGTGTTTTAAGTTGTCTTAAAGCACCGCTTTTATTTATCTGTAACAGTCAAGGTTGTTTTTAGTTTCACTTTATCCTTTAATAATATTTCAACAGGATATTCGCCGGGTTTAGTTGTAGCTCCAACAGTCCAACGCCATGCGATATATCCATTTTCATCCGACGTCCTGGATTCTAACGCTTTTGACTGACTCGTTCCCGATTTATAGGTTACTCGTATAGAATAAAAAGTATTAGGTATACCTTTTACTGCAATTTCTGCTTTTAAGCCTCGCTTAACTTTATCGGTAAAATGTATTAGTGTTATATCATCAGTGCTATAATTAGGCACAGGAGTATATGTAAATTCACTCTCTATTTGCTTGATGGCAGAAATTTCGCTATTTGTCATATCGGTAAAATCAATGCCGTAATCTCTAAAAGGGTCTTTATTACGACAACCCGCAAAAAGAAGCATAGAAAATATTATAAAAACGGTTAAAAGTTTTCTCAAACAATCACCACCTTGGGTGTATTATATGCTTGTGTCAAGTTAGGGCACAAAAACTATATTTTATTTTTTTATCTTATTAATGATCGATTTATTAAATACTCTCGCGAAAGTAGTTGAAACAATAATACCCAATGCTAAAGCAGAAGACAATTGCATAGTGTATATTGCTTTGGGCAAAAATGTATTTAAATTTCCCTGAAAAGCGAGAACCATTGTATAATAAAGCGAGCCACCCGGAATAAGAGGTATTAACGATGTAGTAATAAAGGTAGTGGTAGGTGTTTTTAACACTCTTGCCATTATTTCTGCGTATATAGAAATAACACAAGCTATAATAAAATATACAATTGGCTCACTTGTAACACATTTACTTATCACAACGAATAGCAACCAAGAAAACAGTCCTCCTATTGCTACTGTGATTAATCTTTTACCACGAATATTAAAAAGTACAGCAAAGCCTATCGAACCTACAAAACCGGCTAAAATTTGTATTATTTCGGTTTGTGTCATAAAACAAATCCTCCCAGAAAAGCAACTAAGAAATAACCTGCCGCAATTGCAAGTGCTGTAAGCACAGCCTCAATAGAGCGTAAAAGTCCCGCAATACTGTCACCGGTGAATAAATCACGTATTGCATTTGTTAAGCCAATGCCGGGTATAAGTGTCATTATATTACCTATAACGACTTTATCTACATTTGTTATCCATCCGAGTTCAACCGTCAAAAAAGCACATAATGTTATTATGACAGTAGCAAAAAATTTATTAAAAATTTTGTTAGAGATTATTTTTTCAGAAAAAAACAAACCAATTCTGAGTATTCCACCAATTAATAAAGAAACAAGGGCTTCTATAATATTTCCGCCGAAAAACAGCGTGAATGCACCTGCTATTACCGCATAACATATAAACTCAAACCAAATTGGAAATTTTTTACAATTATTTGCCGCACTTAATCTATTCTCGATTTCTTGTTCTGTTAGTTGTTTTTCGCAAATTTCTCTTGATAAATTATTTAAATAATGTAGTCTTTCAAAATCAAAATTTGTGGATGTTACTCTTCGCGTTTGGGTATATGTATTTCCATCCTTTGTATAAACGGTTACAACCATACTACTTGTAATGATAAAAACATCAACTCTGAATGCTCCCAATGCATAACACATACGATTTATACTTTCTTCAACTCTATGAACTTCAGCACCAGAAATAAGCATTTGCTCGCCAATGTCCATAATGTATCCAAATAACTTTATCATAAAATGCTCCCTTGCACAAATCAAAATTCTTTATATAGTTAATATACCATTTACAATAAATTTTTTCAAGATATATATGCAAATAGGGTTATCCCGAAATTACGGGATAACTCTATTTTTGATGGTATGACAAAAATCTTACCCACACATTGAAAATCATACCGTAGAGAATGTAGTTAAAAACTTTGTTTTTAAGCAGTAAAACCGCCGAAAGTATGAGGGCTATTCCTGCCTTAACTTATTTTAACAAAACAAGTTAAGATTAGTATACTTTTTTCCCTATTGTACCTCAACCATAGTATAAAAGCAGTGGAGGGGCAATAATTATTCATTATTCACCAGCATAAGCGACTTCATTTTTCATTATTCATTTGAAAATCCGTTTTTTATTTTTTATTTAATGAATGATGAATATTGAAGAATAAATAATACAAACAAAAATCCGCTCTCTTTCGAGAACGGATTTTCGCTTGGAGCTGCTAACCGGATTTGAACCGGTGACCTCGTCCTTACCAAGGACGTGCTCTACCACCTGAGCCATAGCAGCATTCCGAACAAATGATATTATATGATATACTTTTCTAAATGTCAACCCCTAAATTCAAAAAAGTTAATAATACATAAATAGCAATTTTTAAAGAGTGATGTGTTGAAAATTGTTGATTTATATGCTATAATATTATGAATCATTGTAATTATTATGAGAAAGGTGATATAACAAATGTCATTAGCAAAGTCCAAAAACACCAAAAAAGTTATTTTTGCGGCGGTTGTAGCTGCTTTAATTTGTGTTCTAACTATGTTTCCAAAACTGCCAATTCCTATGGTAAATGGTGGATATATACATATGGGAGATACTTTAATTATAGTAGGCGCGTTTATACTTAATCCTGTATATGCGGCTTTGGCGGCAGGTATTGGTTCAGCGCTTGCAGACTTGTTTAGCGGTTATGCAATCTATGCACCTGCAACATTCGTTATAAAAGCACTAATTGCGTTTGTTGCGGCGTGGCTGTTTACTGCTATGAAACGCAAACAAAAAAATACTGTAATATTTAATTTTTTTGTAGCAATTGTTGCTGAACTTGTTATGGTGCTAGGCTATTTCTTGTTTGAAACTATTTTGTATGGCTTAGGTCCTGCCGCGGTTGCAGCACCTTTCAATTTAGCACAAGCGGCATTTGGTGCAATATTTGGTGTAATTGTAATTAAAATTATTGCTTCAAACAAATCATTAAAGAAATTATTAACTGAAGAGTTAAATTAAAGGAGAATTATTATGAACTTAAAACTTTTAAAACTATTAAATAAGAATTCGCGCCAAACAAATGCAGAACTCGGCGTTATGACAGGTAGAACCGAAGAAGAAATTTCTAAAGAAATAAAGTCTATGGAAGATAGTGGTGTTATCCGTGGCTACAAAGCGGTTATTGACTGGGAGCGCCTTGATAATACTTATGTTTCTGCAATTATTGAACTTAAAGTTTCACCAAAGGCAGGCATCGGTTTTGAGGATGTTGCTAAACGCGTTATGAAATACCCCGAGGTTGAAAGTGTATATCTTATGTCGGGCGGTTACGACCTTAACGTAGTTGTTAAGGGCAAAACTTTCCAAGAAGTTGCTTTATTCGTTGCAAAAGAACTTTCAACGTTAGAGAACGTTACTTCAACTGCTACTCATTTTGTGCTTCGTAGATATAAAGAACTCGACGTAGAGTTGCTTGATGATACAAGCGACGATAGGGGGAGCTTTTCGTTTTGATTAGATATGATGAAATTTTAAATCCCTCGGTAAAAGAGATAAAACCGTCGGGGATAAGAAAGTTTTTCGATATTGCCGAAACTATGGAAAACGTTATTTCTTTAGGTGTTGGCGAGCCTGACTTTCCTACGCCTTGGCAGATTAGAAAAGCAGGTATAAAAGCATTAGAAGATAGCAAAACTCGTTATACTTCAAATAGCGGACTGCTTGCTTTACGAGAAACTATCTCTAATTATGTAGACAGAAAATACAACCTTAAATATAACGCTTTAAGTGAAATTTTAGTTACTGTTGGTGGTAGCGAGGCTATTGATATGGCTATTCGTGCCTTGGTTTGCAAGGGCGATGAGGTTATTATCCCTCAGCCTAGTTATGTTTGCTACGAGCCTATTACGGTTATTGCAGGCGGCGTTCCTGTAATAATTGAAACAAAAGCAGAGAACAACTTTAAATTAACTGCCAATGAATTACGCGCAAAAATTACCGATAAAACTAAGGTTTTAATTCTGCCGTATCCGTGTAACCCAACGGGTGCGATTATGGAAAAAGAAGATTTAGAAGAAATTGCCAAGGTGCTTCGCGATACCAACGTTATGGTTATTTCCGACGAAATTTATTCTGAACTTACATATACAGGCGAACACCACGTTTCAATTGCATCTTTGGATGGTATGCAAGAGCGTACAATAGTTATTAATGGATTTTCTAAGGCTTTTTCAATGACAGGTTGGCGCTTGGGTTATGCTTGCGGACCAAAAGAAATTCTTTCGCAGATAACTAAGATACATCAGTTCGCAATTATGTGTGCGCCTACTACTTCGCAGTATGCCGCTATTGCCGCTATGACCGAGTGCGACGAGGTAGTTGAAGAAATGCTAGAAGAGTACGATGTTCGTCGCAGACTGATGGTAGATGGTTTTAATAAACTAGGTTTACAATGCCACGAACCCAAAGGTGCTTTCTATGCATTTCCATCAATTAAAAGCACGAGAATGACTAGTGAGGAGTTCTGCGAAAAACTGCTTTATTCAAAACAAGTGGCATTAGTTCCTGGTACTGCTTTTGGTGAATCGGGCGAGGGCTTTATAAGGGCTTCTTATTGTTATTCAACAGAACATATAAAGATTGCATTAAGCAAAATTGGCGAGTTTTTGGAAGAAATCAAATAGTTTTTATAATATGTTTTGTAAGCGCATTTGTTGGCCGAGTGGTATAGTACCACTCGGCTTTTGCTTTTAATTGACAAGAATTATGTTTTGTGTTACATTATTTATATAATTTTAGGAGGGGATTTTATGCAATTTAGCGTAAACAGTCCAATACTGTTTATAATTGTTGCGGTCATTATTGCATTGGTGCTTGCACAGTCTGTTTACTTTTTAGTACGTGCAGTTCGTCGTGCTAAAGAGTTGGGTATTGCAAGCAGTACAGTTAAGAAAACTATTTCATCGGCGGCTATATTTACAATAGCGCCTGCGATTGCAATACTTGTAGGTGTTGTAGCACTTTCAAAAAGCCTGGGTGTTGCATTACCTTGGTTAAGACTTTCGGTTATCGGCTCTATTTCTTACGAAACAGTTGCCGCCGGCAATGCACTTGAGGCAGCAGGTGTTGGCGCAGGAACAACCATAACTGACCCGTCTTTGTATGTAACTATTCTTTGGGTTATGACGCTAGGTATTGCCGCGGGCATCGTTTTCGTACCTTTTGTAACCAAAAAAATACAAAGTGGTTTAACCAAGATGGGTATGAAGGATAAAAAATGGGGCGAGATTTTCAATAACGCTATGTTCCTTGGTATGATTTCTGCTTTTTTGGGTTACGTGTTCTGCGATGTAACTAACGTTTTTTCGGGTGATATTTCAGGCTTAATTCCTGTATGTGTTATGTTTGTATCGGCTTTGATTATGGCAGTATGTGGTATTATGGCTACAAAACTGAAAATCAGATGGTTAACAGATTATGCATTACCATTAAGTCTTGTTATAGGTATGGCTTCTGCAATACCATTTACCGCATGGTTAGGATAGGGGGTAGAACTAATGAGTAATTATATGAATAGGGTGCATCGCGATGGTCGCATCTGGGGCATTATTATTGGTGTTATTTTATTAAGTCTACCTTTGGCAGTTTCAATTATTTTTGGCGCTACACCAAATTATTCCGTTTTAATTAAAGGTTTACTTGCTACTGCACCTATGTATTGGGCGGTAGGTATTATTGAAATATTTACTTATATTCCTATGCTTGGGGCAGGTGGTACGTATCTATCATTTATAACGGGTAATATTTCAAACCTAAAACTACCTTGCGCTATTGATGCTATGGAAAGAGCAAATGTAAAAGCATCCAGCGAAGAGGGCGAGGTTATCTCAACAATAGCGATTGCGGTTTCAAGCATAGTTACAACCTTGATTATAATTATTGGTGTAATATGCATTGTGCCTTTAACCCCTTTGTTAGAGTCGCCTGTGCTTGTACCTGCTTTTGATATGATTTTACCTGCACTGTTTGGCGGTCTGGCTGTTGTATTTATTTCTAAAAATCTAAAACTTTCAATAGCTCCTGTAATTCTTATGCTTGCGCTATTTATTTTCGTCCCTGCACTTAATGCCGGAACAGTTGGTATTATGGTACCTGTTGGCGTTGTATTTACACTAATTGTAGCAAGAATTATGTATAAAAAGGGGATGCTATAAATGTGGTGGATAATACCAATAGTGTTTGCGCTTTTTATCCTTATAATTATTGTTCGCGCGCTTGTGTTTACACCAAAGGTAATTCAAAACGAGCAGTACGAAGAAATAATTTTTGACAAAGAAAAAGCAACTGCAAATTTGGTTGAGTTAATTAAGTGTAAAACCGTTTCTTATAAAAATAGTGAATTAGAGGATGAGAGGGAATTTCAAAAATTCATATCACTCTTACCAAAACTTTATAAAAATGTTTATAAGGTGTGCGAAATAACTGAATTCGATGATAGAGGTTTGCTTTTCTTATGGAAAGGCGCAGAAAAAGGCGACCCGGCAGTGTTTATGTCGCACTATGATGTGGTGCCTGTAAACGAAGACAGTTGGGATAAACCTCCCTTTGATGCAGTAATAGAAGATGGTAAACTTTATGGTAGAGGTGCTTTAGATACAAAGGTTACTTTTAATGCTATCTTAAGCGCTGCCGACCATTTAATCACTATGGGATTTACACCTAAAAACGATGTGTATTTTGCCTTTTCAGGTGGCGAAGAAATAAACGGAAACGGCGCTAAACATATAGTAGAATATTTTTATGAAAATAATCTAACGCCTAGCATCGTGCTCGATGAGGGCGGCGCGGTTGTTGAAGATGTTTTCCCAGGAGTTAAGAGCGCTTGCGGCATTATCGGTATTGCTGAAAAGGGTATGATAGACCTTTGTTATAAGTCTGTTTCAAATGGTGGGCACGCTTCTGCACCTAAACCAAAAACACCGGTTGATAGTTTAGCCGCAGCTTGCTGTAAACTTATCAAAAAACCTTTTAAAGCCCACATAACCGAACCTGTAAAGCAAATGTTTGATACACTAGGTAGGCATTCAACCTTTGTTTATCGAATGATATTTGCAAATATTTGGCTTTTTAAACCTATACTAAATATCATTTGTAAAAAATCTGGTGGCGAACTTAACGCGCTACTTCGTACAACCGTTGCTTTTACACAAATGAGTGGTTCTTCTGCTTCTAACGTAATTCCACCCGAGGCAACTATGGTTTCAAACATTCGTTTAAACCCTCAGGATAGTGTTAACTCCGCAAAAGAGTATATAAAGAAAACTATTAAAGACGATAGTATAGAATTGTCGATATTACATAGCACAGAACCAAGCCGAATTTCTCGTACAGACTGTGAGGGCTATGAAAAACTGACACATTCTATAAAAGCAACTTGGAAAGGTGCAATCGTTTCGCCGTATCTTATGATGCAGTGTTCAGATTCTCGCCATTGGGGTAAGGTTTCGGATAAGGTTTACCGTTTTTCTGCTATGGATTTAACAAAAGAAGAGCGCTCGACAATTCACGGAAATAATGAACATATAAGACTTGAAACCTTGTATCGCTCGGTAGAATTTTACATTCGTTTGATGGAACAAATGTAGCAAATGATCTTGACACAATAAAAATTTATGTTAAAATAAAAATAACCCTTGTAACTGACGGAAGAAATGGTCTACCATTGTGGAGCAAGGGTGGGTGTAAAAACCTTTTTGCCGACCGTCTGGGCGCATTTATCTAATTTGTAGATAAGTGCGCCTTTTTTGTGTCTTAACTCTTTACAAAATAATGTTTTATAGTTATAATATAACTATAAATAAAATTGGAGGATGTATAATGAACTTTTTTGAAGAATTAAAAAATTACGATGTTGATGTTGCCGCCGCTTGTCAAAAAGAATTAGAGCGTCAACAGAACAATATTGAACTTATCGCATCTGAAAACATTGTATCAAAGGCGGTTTTACTTGCTGCCGGAGGTGTTTTAACTAATAAATATGCCGAAGGTTATCCTGGCAAACGTTATTACGGCGGTTGCCAATGTGTTGATATTGTAGAGGATATTGCAAGAGAGCGCGCTAAAAAACTTTTTGGTGCAGAGTATGCAAACGTTCAGCCACATAGTGGCGCAAATGCAAACCTAGCAGTTTTCTTTGCGCTTTTAAACCCGGGCGATACAGTAATGGGTATGAACTTGCAGCAGGGCGGACATCTTTCTCACGGTTCACCTGTAAATATCTCGGGTAAATATTTCAATATCGTGCCATACGGTGTAAATGATATTACCGAAACTATCGACTATGACGAGATGGAAAAAACCGCGCTTGAGTGCAAACCAAAACTAATTGTAGTTGGTGCTAGCGCATATTCTCGTACTATTGATTTTGCCCGTTGCCGTGAAATCGCCGATAAAGTTGGCGCTTACTTAATGGTTGATATGGCGCATATTGCAGGTCTTATCGCGGCAGGCGTACATCCTTCACCAGTGCCTTATGCCGATGTTGTAACAACCACAACACATAAAACTTTACGTGGACCAAGAGGCGGTATGATTCTTTGTCGTGAAGAACTTGGCAAGCAGATTGATAAAGCCGTGTTCCCGGGTACACAGGGCGGTCCTTTAATGCACATTATTGCCGCTAAGGCAGTAGCGTTAGGCGAGGCTTTAACCGACGAGTTCAAGGCTTACCAAACCCAAATTGTTAAAAATGCCGCCGCGCTTTGTGGACATTTAATTGATAACGGTATTGAGATAGTATCGGGCGGTACTGATAACCACCTAATGTTATTAAAACTTATCAATAACGGAATTACAGGTAAAGAACTTGAACACCGTTTGGACGAAGTTCACATTACTGCTAACAAAAACACCATTCCTAACGACCCTGCAAGTCCGTTTGTTACTAGCGGTCTTAGAATTGGTACACCTGCAGTTACTTCCCGTGGCTTCAAAGAGCCTGAAATGAAACTCATCGCAGGTTGGATAACCGACGTTATCAACGATTTTGAAGGTAATAAAGATAGAATCACTTCTGAGGTCGTAGACCTTTGCAAAAAATTCCCAATCTATAAATAAAGAGGAGATAATGGATATGGCTTATTTATCCGATATTGAAATTGCTCAACAGTGCGAAATGAAACATATTCGCGAAATTGCAAAAGTTGCCAATGTTGATGAAAAATATATCGAACAATATGGTAACTATAAAGCAAAAATTGACCTTTCTTTGCTTGATGAAACTTCAGCAAAAGACGGAAAATTGGTGCTTGTAACCGCTATTACACCAACCCCTGCAGGCGAGGGTAAAACCACTACTACAATCGGTCTTGCAGACGGTCTTAGAAGAATTGGCAAAAATGTTACAGTTGCTTTGCGCGAGCCATCTTTGGGACCTGTTTTCGGTGTTAAAGGCGGTGCTGCAGGCGGCGGTTATGCTCAAGTTGTTCCTATGGAGGATATTAACCTTCACTTTACGGGCGACTTCCATGCAATTGGCGCGGCTAATAATCTGCTTGCTGCAATGCTTGATAACCATATTCAACAAGGCAACTCTTTGAATATCGACGTTAGAAAAATCACTTGGAAGCGTTGCGTTGATATGAACGACCGTCAACTTCGTTTTGTTGTTGACGGTATGGGCGGTAAAGCAAATGGCGTGCCTAGAGAAGACGGTTTCGATATTACAGTTGCCAGTGAAATTATGGCAGTACTTTGCCTTTCTAGTTCAATTACAGATTTAAAAGAGCGTTTATCGAGAATTATCGTGGGTTATACTTACGATGATAAACCTGTTACTTGTGGCGAATTAAAAGCCGCCGGTGCTATGGCAGCGCTTCTTAAAGATGCTTTAAAACCAAATCTTGTGCAGACTTTAGAAGGTACACCTGCATTCGTTCACGGTGGTCCATTTGCAAATATTGCACACGGCTGTAACTCTGTAACCGCTACAAAACTTGCTTTAAAAATGGGCGATTATGCTATTACAGAGGCAGGTTTTGGCGCAGATCTCGGCGCAGAAAAGTTCCTAGATATTAAATGTCGTATGGCAGGTCTTACACCTAGTGCCGTTGTTATGGTTGCAACTGTTCGTGCCCTTAAAATGCATGGCGGCAAACTAAAAACCGAACTTGGTACAGAGGATTTGGAGGCGCTCGAAAAGGGTATTCCTAACCTTCTACGCCATGTTTCTAACATTAAAAACGTTTATAAACTCCCTTGCGTTGTTGCGGTTAACCGTTTTCCAACCGATACCGATAACGAAATAGAGTTTATTATTGAAAAGTGCCGCGAACTTGGTGTTAACACTGTACTTTCAACAGTTTGGGCAGATGGCGGTAAAGGCGGCGAGGAACTCGCACGCGAGGTTGTTCGTCTTTGCGAAGAAGAAAAAGGCGACTTCACTTTCAGTTATGAACTCGATACCACTATTGAGGAGAAAATCGAGGCTATTGTTAAAAAGGTATATGGCGGTAACGGCATAACCTTAACTCCTAATGCTAAAAAACAAATTGAACAGTTAACAAAACTTGGATTTGATAAATGCCCAGTTTGTGTTGCAAAAACGCAGTATAGTTTCTCTGATGACCCAACAAAACTTGGTGCACCCCAAGACTTTACGGTTACTATTAAAAACGTTAAAATCTCAGCAGGCGCAGGCTTTATAGTTGTGCTTACAGGCGATATTTTAACAATGCCGGGTCTACCAAAAGTACCAGCCGCAGAGCGTATTGATGTAGACGAAAGCGGTAAAATCACAGGTCTTTTCTAATTGTTTACATAATTAGATTTTTGTGGTAAACTAAATATAGAGGCTCCCGAGTGCATTTGCCTCGGGAGTATTTTTTATAAAGGGGAATTTTTATGGCTAAACTATATCCAACTCCGCATATCAATGCTACTCCCGAAGATTTTGCAAAAACAGTACTAATGCCTGGCGACCCGTTAAGAGCAGAGTTTATTGCTAAAAATTTTTTAGAAAACGCAAAACTTGTTAATAGCGTTCGTGGCGTAAATGGCTATACAGGTCTTTATAAGGGCGCTAAGGTTAGTGTGATGGCAAGCGGTATGGGAATGCCATCTATTGGTATATATTCGCATGAACTATATAACTTCTTTGGCGTAGAAAATATTATTCGTGTCGGTTCGGCGGGGGCGTTACAACCCAATATTCCTTTAAAAGAGATAATCATAGCACAAGGTGCTTCTACTAATTCAAACTATGCAAGTGCATTTAACCTTCCGGGTACATTCGCACCCATTTGTAGTTATGATTTGTTAAAAATTGCAACTAGCGAGGCAGATAAAATGAATGCAAGTTTTAGGGTCGGCAACGTTTTATCGTCGGATACTTTTTATAGTGATAATAATGATGCGGAATTGTGGGCTAAAATGGGCGTACTTGCTGTCGAAATGGAAGCGGCTGCACTGTATATGAATGCTGCAAGATGCAACAAAAACGCGCTTGCAATATTAACTGTTTCAGATAACGTTGTTACGGGCGAAGCAACTTCTGCACACGAAAGACAGGTAAGTTTTACTACAATGATGGAACTTAGCTTAAATATTGCAAAAGCTATGGATTAGGTGCGAATTATGACAGATAAAGAACTATTAAAAATTGCAACAGAACAGTTAAACAATTCATATTCTCCATATTCTAACTTTAAAGTTGGCGCGGCACTTCTTACTAAATCGGGTAAAGTATATACAGGGTGCAATATAGAGAATGCGTCTTTTTCTCCAACAATTTGTGCAGAAAGAACCGCGTTTTTTAAAGCGATTAGCGAGGGAGAACGCGAGTTTTGTAGCATTGCAATAGTTGGTGGCAATAAAGAGTGTTTGCCTTGCGGTGTGTGTAGGCAGGTTATGGCAGAGTTTTGCAAGCCTGATTTTAAGGTTGTTACAAATACCGGCAAATACAGGTTAGATGAACTTATGCCAAACTTATTTAAACTAGATAGGGAATAATATTATGAGAATGTACGATATAATCGAGAAAAAGCGCAACGGGGGCGAACTTACATCCCAAGAAATCGAGTTCTTTGTTAAGGGTGCTACTAGTGGCGAAATACCCGATTATCAAATTTCCGCGCTTTTAATGGCAATATATTTTAAAGGTATGACCAATCGTGAAACGGTTGACCTTACAATATGTATGCGTGATTCGGGTGATACGCTTGATTTAAGCAGATTTGGAAATCTTTCGGTTGATAAGCACAGTACGGGCGGTGTTGGCGATAAAACTACACTTATAGTTGCCCCAATCGTTGCTTCTCTTGGCGCAAAGGTAGCCAAAATGTCGGGCAGAGGACTAGGCTTTACGGGTGGAACTGTTGATAAACTCGAATCGGCTAGCGGATATAATACTTCGCCTAGTATTGAGGAGTTTTTTGAGATTTCTTCAAAGTGCGGCGTTTCGGTCATTTCACAAACAGGAAATATGGCGCCTGCAGATAAAAAATTATACTCTCTCAGAGACGTTACCGCAACTATCGAAAGCATACCTTTAATTACCGCAAGCATTATGTCAAAAAAATTAGCCGCAGGGGCTAAAAACATTGTTCTTGATGTTAAGTGCGGTAGCGGCGCTTTTATGAAAAATAAAGAAGAAGCAGCAATGCTTGCCAAAAACATGGTTGAAATCGGCAAAATGTGTGGGATAAACACAGTAGCTGTGTTAACCAATATGGATACACCGTTAGGCTTTGCTATCGGTAACACTTTAGAGATTATAGAAGCGGCAGAGATTTTAAAAGGTAAACGCCAAGGCGCGTTGTACGATATTTGTGTTAAATTAGCATCTTTGATGATAAGTTTGGCGTTAGAGATTAGCGAAGAAGAAGCAAAAACAAGGGTTGTTGATTCAATAAACAGTGGTGTTGCTTTTAATAAAATGAAAGAATGGTTTGGTTTGCAAGGCGCTAATCCTGATTGTTTAGAAGATTATTCTTTATTTAAAAAACCTAAATTCACGCTTCAAATAAAAGCAAAAGAATCGGGATATATTCAAAGTATTGATGCATTAAGCATAGGTAAAACGGCTTTAATACTTGGTGCTGGCAGAGAAAAAGCAGGGGATAAAATAGACCATAGTGCAGGTGTATATCTTAATAAAACACTTGGCGATCATGTAAACTTGGGCGAAACACTTTGCACTCTTTATACCGACAAAGAAAACAGTTTAAAAGAAACTGAAAAAATAACTCTAGATGCTTTTAAAATCAGCGAGAATAAACCAACACCCAAAACCTTAATTTACGACACTGTAAAATAAAAAGAAGGATGCTTACTGCATCCTTCTTATATTTTTATACTTATTTCGCCAAAGTTTATGCTTTTTTCTATTCCGTTTTGCATAACCGTTAAACTACAATCATCCTCAATTCTTAATGCTTTTGCAATATAACAGTCATTATTTTGAAGAATTTTAATTTCTTTACCAACCACGATTGATTTATTTCGATAGCCGTCTAAAAATTCTAGTTTGTTAATGTTTTTCAAGCCATCTTCTAAGTTGTTAATAACGCAAGCGGCTAGTGTGTTAATATCAATTTTCTTTTTGCATTCTTTATTCAATGCTGTGGCGATGTTCTTAATTTCTTTGGTTGCAAAATTTCTGGATATGTTTATGCCAATGCCAATAATTATTTTATCGGGCAAGGTGTTATTATTGGTAAAAAAGCCTTCAGTTAAAATACCACAAACTTTTTTATTATTTATATAAATGTCATTAACCCATTTTATACCGCATTCAATACCGCAAACTTCATCAATTGCTTTAGCGGCAGCCACAGCAGTACAAGCGGTAATTAACCCTGCATTAAAATCTGCACCCAAAGTGTCGGTAACATACGATAAATAAAGCCCGCCTTTTTTAGAAATGAAACTTCTGCCCAATCTACCTCTTCCGCCTGTTTGTTTTTTTGCTATTACAACCTTCGGATATTCGTTACTGTTATCTCTTTTTGCATAACTGTTAGTAGAGTCAACTTGGTTTAAAAGTATTAAGTTTATGTCATTGTTAAGCCGTTTTAATATACTTTGTTTTCTTAACATAGTTACTCCTTATGTAAACTATTAGTAGTATAACATACTTTTAATTAAAATTAAAGTGTTTTAAATTATACTATAAGTAGAGTATAAATACCTTGAAATAAGAAATTTTTTGGTTTATAATTTATATGTGAAATTTATTTGGGGGTGTTTGCTATGAATAGCAGATACGATATTATAGTTGCCGGCGGTGGCATTTCAGGTGCCATTGCAGCAGTTGCCGCATCACGAGAAGGCGCAAAAGTACTGCTTATAGAACGTGACGGCAGTTTGGGCGGCGCTGCTACCAATGGTCTTGTGTATCCAATTGCCAGGTATTTAGCGAAAGATAATAATGGTAATATTATTACTGTTAATAAAGGTCTGTTCCTTGAAGCTATAAATAGATTGCAAGAAATTGACCAATATAATTCTGATGATTATGTATCTTATCACGATGCAGCATTCAATCAAGAAGCACTTAAATATGTTTTAGATAGGCTAACAATTGAAAGCGGAGTAGAAGTGCTTTTTCACACTTTTATATCTAACGTTAGCGCTGAAGGGGGTAAAGTTAAGTCTGTAACTGTTGTTAACAAGTCGGGTGTTGCCGAGATCTTTGCGGATTATTTTATAGACTGCACCGGGGATGCTGACGTAGCGGCAAAAGCAGGTTGCAGTTACCGCATAGGCGATGGTAATGGTAATTGTCAACCTATGACAATGTGTTTTAGAATAGGTAATGTTAACAAAGCTCTATTTGACAAACATAAAAATGAAATATATAAATTATTTAATGAAATGCAAGAAAATGGAACGCTTAATTGTCCCGGCCTTTTTATAACCTTTAATCATTTAGGCGATGGCATCTTGCATTTCAACTCAACAAGGGTTATAAATCATTCTGGCATTGATGCAGTTGAGTTAAGCAGAGCAGAGCAAGAGGGTAGGGCACAGGTCATAGAAACCTATAAATTTTTAAAGAAATATGCAAAAGGTTTTGAAAATTGCGTATTGCTTTCTGCTGCTTCAAGTATAGGCGTCCGTGAATCAAGGCTTATTGATGGCGATTATGTACTCACTTCCGACGATGTGCTAAAATGCCGACATTTTGAAGATTCAATTGCTTGTGGTTCGTATTTAATAGATATACACAATCCTAAAGGTAAAGGTGTTGAGCTAAAGGAATTAGAGGGTGTGTACTACCATATACCATATCGTTGTATTACGCCAAAAGGCTTCGATAATATATTCGTTGCAGGTCGTTGTATATCTGCTACCCATGAAGCTCAGGGCGCATGCAGAACAATTCCTATTTGCGCATCGGTTGGAGAGGCGGCAGGTGTTGCGGCATCTCTTTGTGTAAAGTCAGGTGTTACTTCTCGTGAATTAAACATTGAAACTTTACAACATAAAATTGAAGAATTCGGTGGAAAATATAATTAATACAAAGTTATTATATCTTATAATAATTTGTAAAATTTTAAGAATTTTTATTGTTAAATACTTGACAATGTTTTTTTGTTGCGGTATTATTATAAAAATACAAAAAAGAAGAAAGGAAGATTTTTTTGGAAAAATTTATTGAAACTTTTGTTCCGTTTCTTGCTTTAGTCGGTGCTATAATTGCTTTGGTTTTTGCAATTTTTACCGCAAAGAAAATTATGAAATTTTCTGAAGGCACTGAACGCATGCAAAAAATTTCGGCTTCTATTAGAAAAGGTGCTAATGCTTACTTAAAACGTCAGTATAAAATTGTGGGTATATTCTTTATCTGTATGTTTGTTGTAATTTCCGTTATGGCAGCTTTTGGATTACTGACTTGGTTTGTACCTTTTGCTTTTGTAACAGGTGGATTTTTCTCGGGGTTGTCAGGCTTCATCGGTATGAAAATTGCAACTGCTGCAAACGCAAGAACAGCAAATGCTTGCATAGATGGTCTTAATAAAGGTCTTCGTGTTGCTTTTTCTGCTGGTTCTGTAATGGGCTTTACTGTAGTAGGTTTAGGCTTACTTGATATTTCAGTTTGGTTTATTCTATTGAAATTTGTATTTAATTTATCGCCTGTTGATATAACAGGTGCTATGTTAACCTTTGGTATGGGCGCTTCTTCAATGGCTTTGTTTGCCCGTGTTGGCGGCGGTATCTTTACAAAAGCCGCAGACGTTGTCGCAGACCTTGTGGGTAAGGTTGATGCAGGCATTCCAGAAGATGACCCTCGTACCCCTCCAGTTATTGCCGATAATGTAGGCGATAATGTAGGCGACGTTGCAGGTATGGGTGCCGACCTTTACGAGTCTTATGTTGGCTCAATTATTTCTGCCGCTGCTTTGGGTGTTTCTGCATTTGCAGGCGATATTAAAGCAATGGCGTTGCCTCTAATCCTTGCGGCATTAGGTATAATTGCTTCCATTATCGGAACATTCCTTGTTCGCACAGGCGAAAGCACCGAGCAAAAGCAACTTTTAAAGGCGTTAAGTAAAGGTACTAATTTTAGTGCAATTTTAATTGCAGTATTAGCTATTCCTTTAACATACTTCGTTTTAGGTGATATTCGTTATTATTTTGCAATACTTGCAGGTCTTATTGCAGGCGTGCTTATTGGTAGCGCAACAGAATATTTCACATCAGACACTTATAAGCCTACCAAAAAACTTGCAGATACAAGCGTTACAGGTTCTGCTACCATTATCATCGGTGGTGTAAGCCTTGGTATGCTTTCAACTGTATTACCGATAATTATTATTGGCATTTGTATTTTAATTGCATACTTTGTATGTGGTGGCGGTGCATCTGCAGCAAATGGTTTGTATGGTATCGCATTAGCTGCAGTTGGTATGCTTTCAACACTTGGTATAACCCTTGCAACAGATGCTTATGGCCCTGTTGCAGATAATGCAGGTGGTATTGCTCAAATGGCAGAACTTGACCCTAAAGTGCGCGAGCGTACTGATGCTCTTGATTCTTTAGGTAATACAACCGCTGCAACTGGTAAAGGTTTTGCTATCGGCTCTGCCGCGCTTACAGCACTTGCGTTGGTTGCATCATATATTGATAAAATTAAGTCTGTTGCTGCAAAAGCCGGCGAAACTATTGTTGAAACATTTAATATTATGGACCCACTAGTTTTAGTTGGTTTATTTATTGGTGCTTGCTTGCCTTTCGTATTTGCAGCACTTACAATGGATTCAGTTGGTAAGGCCGCACAATCGGTTGTTGTTGAGGTTCGTCGTCAGTTTAAAGAGATTAAAGGTCTTATGGCTGGCGAAGCAGACCCTGATTACGCTTCTTGTGTTGACCTTTGCACACGTTCTAGCCTTCGTGAAATGATTCTTCCAACAGTTGTTGCAATCGTTGTTCCGGTTGTTGTAGGTCTGTTGCTTGGTTACAAGGGTGTTGTTGGTCTTTTGGCTGGTGCTACTGCTACAGGCTTCTTAATGGCGATATTTATGTCAAACTCTGGCGGTGCTTGGGATAACGCTAAAAAATACATCGAAAGCGGTGTTCATGGCGGTAAGGGTAGCGACTCGCATAAAGCGGCAGTTGTTGGCGATACCGTTGGCGACCCTTTTAAAGATACATCAGGTCCTGCAATTAACATTCTTATCAAACTATTATCAATGGTATCGATCGTGTTTGCAGCACTTGTATATTCAGTCCATTTGTTTTAATTAAAAAACCAAAGCCACGGTAATCCGTGGCTTTTTTCTTTATATCTTTCCTTGTCGCAGTAGTTCATTAACCTTTAAAATTGCGGCTTGCGTTTTAGCATCTTTAATTTCACCATTTAGTATTCTTTCTACAAGTTCGCTAATCGGCGTTTTTTGTATTTCAAGAAATTCGTCCTCATCAAATTTTGTGTTTCCATAATGTAGGCCCTTAGCGGCATACATATATATTATTTCGCCACAGTATCCGGGACTTGGGTAAAGTTCGCCCAAATATATAAATTCGTCTGCGGTGCAACCTGTTTCTTCTTTTAGTTCGCGTATACCTGTTTCTAAAGGTTCTTCGTTCAATTTATCGCGCTTACCGGCAGGGATTTCGGTAATTACTTCCATATAGGGATATCTAAACTGATTTACGGTTAGAATTTCTCCGTTTTCAGTAATAGGAACTACACAAACTCCGCCGCTATGCTCAATAACCTCACGTGTGCGAATAGCACCATTGGGCAGTAGCGCATCATCAACCCTTAAGTTTATAATTCTGCCTTTGTGGATGTATTCTTGCTTTAAAGTTTTTTCTTCTAAATTCATTAGTTTTAAACCTCTTTCATAAATATTTATATGGGGGTGCTTTTGTGTGTAGTTTAGTAGAGCAAAAAGGATACAATTCGGATGAGTTGCAAATTTTAATTGATAAATTAACCAATAAATATCCTTTTTTAAATAAATTGTGTTTTGGTGGGAGTATTAGTGGTAGAAGTTTAACTGCATTAACTATCGGTAATACAAAAGATTTAACGTTGTTTGTTGCAGCCGTGCATGGAAATGAATATATAACTGCAACGTTGCTTTTAAGCTTCGTTGAGGATTTGTGTAATGCAGTTAGCAAAAATTTATTATTTTGCGGCATTGATTTTTGTAGGGCTTTTAAAGAAAACGGTGTTGCTTTCGTTCCTATGCTTAATCCCGACGGATGCGATATAGTGCTAAATAACGTATCAAAATTTTGTAAAACGCAAATAAATAAAGTAAGAAAAATTTCAGGTGGAGATTTTTCAAAATGGAAATCAAATCTTAACGGAGTAGATATTAACCACAATTTTCCTGCTGATTGGGAAAGGTTGCGAAAAATAGAAATTAGCAGAGGTATAGAAACCTATTCTTGCGGTAGATTTGGCGGCTTTTCGCCTTCGTCTGAACCTGAAACTGTTGCTATTATGACTCTATGTAAATTTTTGCGACCACGCAGCGCCATTGCATTACATACTCAGGGCGAGGTAATATATTATGGTTATGATAGGTATAACGAGGCAGAAATTCAAATGGCAGAGATATTCTCTATGTTATCAGGTTATGCTATTTCAACCCCTGATTACTTATCTTCTTGTGGTGGTTTCAAAGATTGGTTTGCTAAAGAGTTTAAAAGACCCGCGTTTACAATAGAGTGCGGTTTGGGAGAAAACCCTTTACCTATTGAAAATGCAGCAAAAATTTATAAAAGAATAAAAGAAACATTAGCAGTTGCTAGCGTAATGTAACTATTTATATAATAATTCTTTGTGCTTATATTGTCAATAAAAAAGCGCGCTTAATACCTTTTAATAGGTATCATGCGCGCTTCTTTTTTTAGTCTTTTCTTGTAATTACATCTCTATCTCTTCTGAATAGGAAAGAAATGCACCAAATACCTGCCAAGGCAATTACTGTGTAGATTATCCTAGCTAGTAGTGCATCAGAGCCGCCAAAAATCCAAGCAACTAAATCAAACTTAAATAGTCCAACAAGTCCCCAGTTAAGCGAGCCGATTATGGATAGAATCAAGCATAATTTATCAAACATTGTAACACTCCTTTTTTTATGGTGTAGTTGTAGTTTTTCCTCAAAAACATAATTATATTCTGTATATAACAAAATTTATAGTTAAAAATATTTTTAAAATTTAAATTAAGTGAGTGATTGTGTGAACAATGTTGTGTTGTTTGGCATAACAGGTGGATATGTTGCAGACGAAATTAAAAGAATTTTAAGTTATTATGGTATTGTCGCAGTATGTGGAACAAGTGTCGATGTTACAAGCGGAAAACCAAATTTTTTAGTATTGGAGTTTTCAACAAGAATAAATTTAAAAGGCGGCAAAGGCGTAGTTGTTTTAATAGGGCAGATAAGCGAAAACAGTATTTTAGAAATCCCCGATAATTATATAGGTATAGTATATTCAAGCGATGGTGCCGCGTTAAATCTGCTACAAAAAAATAATATAACCACAATCACATGCGGTATGTCTAGCCGAGATACATTGATTCTTTCAAGTATTGGCGAGCGCACTGCTTCGGTTTGTGTTCAACGAAAAATAATTACCTTGAGCGGAAGGATAATAGAGCCAAGCGAATATCCGTTGCATTTGAAAAATAAAATAACCGATTACGCTCTTCTTGCAGCATTTGGTATACTTCTTTTGTGCGATATAGAGCCGCTTGATATTGAATATTAAAAAATGGAAAAAGAGTTGGATTACATTTCCGCTTATATAATTAAAATATCAACACACAATACTATTGCAAACGCAAGACAACATGATAGTTAAAGGAGTGAATAAGAAATGGCTAAAAACGTAGTTCCAGCAGCTCGCGAAGCTCTTAACCGTTTTAAGATGGAGGCTGCAAACGAGGTTGGTGTACCCAACCCATCTTAAAACGGTTTAAGTTACATATTGTTTTTATGGTTTGTCCATTTCGCCAATAAACTTATAGAAAATTCGTACTGATTGCTGGAAGGGCGAATTCCTGTGGGTTGCTTTTACCTTGCCATCAGGTAATATTTTCGGTCCTACTTCAATTCTGTCAATAAAGGTAAGTACAGTGTCGCGGTCAAGAACTTCGATATGACTATATTTCTTAGTTAAATCAAAGAACATTTTATAGTTATCAACTTTGCTTTCTTTTGCAGCATCGTCGTTAAACTGTAAAAGTTCTTTTTTTATTTGTGAAGCTTCTTTTTGCAAGGTATCTACCATTGAATATAACCTATCATCTTCAAGGCGTCCTTCGGCGTTGTCTACATAAAGTTTATGAATTATAGTGTCAATTGTATTTAGTCTGCTTTGAAGTTTCTCTCGTTGTAGTTTTTTTGCGGCTGCTACATTGTTAGATTTTTCATCTTGCATTATGTGTTCTACAATAGAAGAGATTTCTTTATCATTGAGTGAAATCAATGAGTTTAAATCGTTGCGAACAAGTTCTAAGAGGTCAGCATAGCGTATTCTTGTACCAATGCAGGGCTCATTTATATCCTTGCGTTTATTTATGCAAGAAAGATACCAGTATTTTTCGCGCTCTCCTTTGTAAACCGTTCCGCACGAACAAAGTGCATGACCGCAAAGAGCACAGTATGCAATACCTGAAAAGATGCTTTTGCGTACATGGTCATATTGTTGAAAATCCCTTGTACCTTTGCCCATGTTGTGTTGTGCTTTTTTAAAGATTTCTTCACTAACTAAAGGTTCATGGGTGTTTTTTGTAATTGACCAATCTTCTTTTGCCATTGATAATTTTTTTGTAGACTTAATACTTGCTTTTCTGCTTTTACCAAGAACTGTATGCCCAAGGTAGACCTCGTTTTTGAGAATTCTTTTAACAGTTGTATAATTCCAAAGGTCAGAGACTCTTGCCGCCCCTTTTTCGCTGAATTTATCACGATACAACGCACGGTATTTTAGGGGCGGAAGCACACCGTCTGTGTTAAGGTCTTGCGCTATTTTTCGCGAGGAATCTCCGTTAGCGGCAGCATTGAAAATTCGTTTCACAATAGGTGTTGTATTATCATCTGGAACGAGTTGATTTTTATTGTTTTCAGCTTTCTTGTATCCATAAGGTGGACAGGCACAATATAGTCCATCCTGACGTTTGGCTTTGAGTACCTCTTTTACTTTGCGTGAAACTTCACGAAGATAGGTTTCATTCATAGCAAGGTTGAAGGCGAACATCATGTTTTCTGATTCGCTATCAAAGTTATCACCAATAGCGATGTATCTAATCCCGTTTTCCGGAAAATACTTTTCAGCGTAAAAACCCGATTCAATCATATCGCGTCCTAATCGAGATAAATCTTTAGTGATTACAACTTTGACGGCATTTTTCTTTAGCTCACTTATCATTTCTTGAAATCCCGGTCTATTGAAATTACCGCCAGAATAACCGTCATCTACAAATTCTCTAACGAGGTTTAAGCCGTTGTCTTCACAGAATTTAGTGATAATCATACGCTGGTTGGTGATACTTGATGATTCACCTGCTTGAGATTCTTCGCGAGAAAGTCTTAAATATGCAAAGGCCAATTTATTTTGTTCGATTCTCATAATACCTCCTTCGACTGAATCGAACCACTATTTAAATTATACATCATATCACTGTCACTTACAAGTGATAGTGGAATGTGTTTTGTGTTTCTCACTCGTTGCTCAATAAGCATCGAAGTTGTTTTATTTTCGTTGAAAACTCTACTGATAACATATCTTGTATCATTAATATCTATATGGTTTCTCATTCGATTTCCTCCTTTCAGTATTTTTTACCATTTGTTCAAATATTAAACATTTAAAAATTAAAAATAGAATTAACTAATTCGATACCAAAATTACATCTGCAATATTTTTTATGAATTCGGTACAAACTATTAACTCATAACTAGTTAGTATTAGAAGTATATTTATTAAAAATTTTTTGTAAAGCGCAATTATGAAGTTTTAAGCTATAAAAAGGCTTGAAACCCACATAAATACTGAGAAAAAATTTTAAAAATATTTTATTTTTCTTTGTTATTGGATGAAAATAAGTTCTCGTAGTTATTGCAGCTTAATATAGAATAACGTGCATTTTTAGTTACGCTCAGAATGTTGTTTTTCTCTGCTTTGGCTATAATGTCGTAAATAACACTTTTAGATTTATTATATTTTTCTGATAATTTTCCATAGCTGGTTAGATAACCTGTATCGTTAAAATAACATATAGCTGAATTGTTTAAACTGTTTGGTAGGGAAGGGTCTTTATATACAAGTTTCAAAAAAAGGCTTGTAATTATATCGCAGCTATAATATTTAGCATTAAGAGATTCTAATGTTTTAATATCGCATTTTGGCACAAAAACGAAACCGAAGGATGTTTTGATGCCCTTTATTATGTTTGGGTGTCTGAAATTTTTGTTTGCTTCGGTAACTTCAAACCCTGTAATATATATCGTTGAATTTTCGATTGAAATTAATTTTAATTTGGTTAAAAGTTTTAAAGTTTCTTCAAAATCTTTTGAATTTAATTTAAGAATATTTTGTAAATCTGTAAAGCTATCAATATGTACATATGGTTTATTTGCGCTTTTGGAAAAGGTTGATAAGGATAGTATCATTATGTACGAAAATAAACACTTCCCAAAACCATTATTAAAGTTACAAGAAATAGTGCGAAGAATTCGTCTGGGGATTTTAATGTAATCAAATAAAATTTTTTGTTGGATATTCACTTGGTATTTAACCTCCTTTCTTATTATTAAGTATTAACAAGTCAATAAGCATATTTCTTTGCAGCCGAGATAAAAAATAAAAGATAAAGCAACCGCGCTTTTCAAAAAGCCTTTATTTATGCTGAAAACTGCGTTCTGAAAGAATAATTATTAGAACTATTACAGGGCCAAACAGGTATACGATATGTTCGTTCTTTTTTCATCGTTCTGTCCTACCTGTTAGGTAGTATATTCAGTTTTTTAAATTTGTAAAATATCGTTCTAATCATCGTTCTGTCGACTGCATTTAGTAGTATATTTACTTTTTTTATTTTGTAAAATTTATTGTTGAAATATTATTTTTGCGCAGTCTTTTAGTAGGATGTTTAACTTTTAAACTATATTATTAAGTATAAGAATTCGACGTTACTTGTAAAAAATTGTTAATGCTTAAAGTGCTTTGAGCTTTGGGGTAAAGTAAAAAAGACTATGGCATTTTGTTGCCATAGTCTTTTTGTATAACGGAAACCATTTGAAAAGTCGCGTGGTTCAAAATAGGTTAATCGATGAAAATATCCTCCGCTTGTGATAGATTTGTAAAAAACTTACAGTCAAAACACAAACGTAGGATATTAGTATGGGGAAGTTTATTTATGTCCTATTACTTCGTCTGGAAACACAGATGCCTTTATTAAATCTTCAGGTGCAATTTCCAAAGCATCTGCAATATTATAAAACACATCTAATGAAAATCCGTATGCCATGTTGGGTGCCTCAATATTGCTTAACAATGACCGGCTTATGTTTGCCTTTTCTGCTAAGCGTTCTTGTGATAAACCGCGGATTCTTCGGAGTGTAGAAATAACGACGCCGAGTTGAATAAAACGGTCTCTATTTTTATAATCTACTTCCTTTCCCATAATCATAACCTCACATTTTGTACTAAATTAAATCCATATTAATTATACTTTTTATCATTCTTCATTTCAGCGTTTGGCGATATGCTATTGTATATATTGGTCAGCAATCATATAATTACATCTACAAAGTCCGCCGTATGCCTGTCGATTTTTTTGTTTTAAAATATATTTTCTTACATCCTATATGCTTTTTAGTTATTTTCTATAAAATTAGCGAATAAAATAATATTTTTTTTACGTTAAGACAGTTGACACGACAAAATTAATTATGTATAATATATGAACAATATTAGTTCACCCTGCGTCTGGAAACTCAATTGCGGTTGAGAAAACGTCAACAATCGCAAAGTTTTTATAAAAACATTTAAATTTAATTTGTGCCTGAGCCTTAGAGCCTGTGCCATTTAATCGCTTTTTGCGATTATGGCGCAGGCTTTTTTTTAACCTCTGTACAAATAGCATAGAATTTGAGGTGATATCATTTGCAAAACACAGTGCAACTCGAAACAGTTGATGCGGAGATTGAAAAAACGCGACGACGATTTCTCTGTCCTTTATGCAATAAGCATACAGTGCTTTGGCTGCTTCCCAGTACTGAAATCAAGGATTTACCGATTAAATGTAAAAGGTGTGGAAGAGAAAGCGTTGTAAACGTCACACCCGATACTAAACCCTAACAATTTTGCACTAAAAAAGGAAGCTAATGTAATTTCGCAGATAACCCCTACCCCTCGCAATAGACAATGTACTTATCCCTGCGCAAACACTATGCTCTGTGTTTGCTTAATTTTGCCCCCTGCTGTAGTAAACACTTACAAAACAAGGAGAATATAAAAAATGAAACAGGATGAATTACGCCAAGCTCTGATTGATGGCGCTATCCATGTCATTGCTCAGAACGGATTTGACAAGGCAACAACAAAAGCGATAAGCACCGCAACAGGTATTAACGAGGTATATATATACCGGCTCTTTGGTAGCAAAGAAAAGGTATTTGATGCCGCTTTCGAGTATCTTGATAGACAACTTGTAAGTAAAGCCATGCTTCATATCGACGTTATGTATATATCCGAGATGGATTACGAAACAAGATGCAGAATATATTTTTTAGCGATATGGCGTTTTCTTATAGGTAACAGAGATGAAATTCTTATGTACGTCCGTTATTATTATTCGCAATATTTTAAAAAACATTCTGCCGCCGCGCATAAAATTAGATATCGACCGTTAGTAGATAAGTTCGGCGATGCGTTCCGTGATGAAGCGAATATATGGCTGATTCTCATTTATATATTAAATGTAATGCTTGACTTTGCAATAAAGGTACATAACGACGAGATGCCCAATGAGGATGATTATACCGAGCATGTGTTTCGTGTAATCTTTCAATCTATTAAGCAATATTTTAGAGTAAATGAGGAGAGAGGTTCATAATATGAAAAAAGCTCTGAGTATAATCAAAACAACATTTGTGTGGTTGATGGTGTTACTTGCGGTAACGATGATGATTTTTACCGTTATTTCTTGCACAACCTTTAACCGTAATGACCGTAGCTTATTCGGATTTAAAATGTATATCGTCAATTCTGACTCGATGGCAGCAACCGATTTTGAAGCAGGCGATTTAATTCTTGCAAAAGAGGTAGACCCCTCTACTCTCAAAGAAGGCGATATTATTACCTTTATGTCGCAGGATACCGATAGCTTCGGCGAAACTATTACCCATAAAATCCGCAAAGTAACAACAGATGCCGAAGGTAATCCGGGATTCATTACATATGGTACAACCACTAATACTGATGACGAAGCAATTGTTACCTATCCTTATGTTTTAGGTAAGTACGAAAGCCATGTTCAAAGCTTAGGTACTTTCTTCAACTTTTTAAAAACTACACCCGGCTATTTCGTGTGCATATTCACACCTTTTATGTTGATTATCCTTTATGAAGGTTTGAGATTTTTTAACCTGTTCCGCAGATATAAGAGGGAACAGATTGAAGAGCTGCAGGCAGAAAAAGAAAAAATCGAGGTTGAGAAAGCAGAAAATGCTAAAATGCTCGAAGAGCTCAAAGCTCTGAAAGCGCAACTCGAATGCAATCAGACTGCGTCTGCAGTGGCTAAAAATACGTCAGAAAAATCGGACGCAAACATTGACCCATAGTTATTTCCCAGCAAAAGAAAGTAGTTGATTCTAAAATGTTAAATTTTATTTTAGGTGTGTTAGTAGGCGGTTTAGTTGGCTTTGTCGTGTGTGCCATTTGTGCTGCCACCGAAAACAATGAGAGCGCAGAAGCCCAGTGGCTAAATGAATCAGAAAAAGATAATAACTCTGCACAGTTAGATAAAGAAAATCTCACAAAATAATAAATAGTATTTTACCTTATTTCGTGCTACCCCATTCCAATCGCTATTAAGAATGGGACAGCAATCAAAGGGCGTAAATAATGACAAATGTATAAGGATTTGCACCTTTTGATTGCTGTAAATTATTTATATATAACTACGGCAAAAGCACATTCCCATAAAAGCAAAACCATTCCATTGTTACATTTTGTTTTAAGCATTATTGTAGGTGGCATAGTTGATTTTGTCTGTGCAATATTATAGTGCAGCAGGACCTGATAAGTAAGCAGAACCCCGTTGTAGTAAAGAATCAGGAGAGAAAAATGCCCGTAAACAAAACAGATATCATGGTTTGGTGCCTCTTTGGAGTCATTGCAACTATTTTCCTTATTTTAGCACTAATTAGATTAGTTGATTTCTCCAAAGAATTTTCAGCAACGCTTTACTATTTGAATATGGAAATTAAACGCGCTAACGGTATGGACCGTAGTCACTGGATTCGTCAAAGACGAAGATTATGGTTGTCTCTAATACCGTTTATAAAGTACTAATTTACTTACAATCAGAGATTTTCTCTGTGAAGTAAGCGAGGTAATAAAAAACGTGTCTTGTCTTCGAACTTTTAATACCTCGTGCCGCCCATCAACCTCTCTGATGGGCGGCAAGCCACTGCCTACAACTCGCCAACAATTGTTGGAACGTGGTTAATATATATTAAGATGTTGGCAAGAAAAAAGGAGGTCATTAGGAAAATGACAAATCAAAAATCCACAAAGCGCGCTCTTTTAGGCAGTGCACTCGCTTTATTCGTTTGCGTTTCAATGCTTATTGGTAGCACTTTAGCTTGGTTCACAGACTCCGTTACCTCTAATGGTAATAAAATTCAGTCTGGCACATTAAAAGTTGACCTTGAAATGTTGGGTGAAAACGGCATTTGGAAGTCAATTAAGGAGGACAAAAGCGCACTTTTTAATTATGACAAATGGGAACCCGGTTACACCGAATTTAAAATTTTAAAAATTGAAAATGAAGGTAGTTTGGCACTCAAGTGGATGGCAAAATTTGTTTCGGACAAAGAGATTTCTATTATTGCTGATGTAATTGACGTTTATGTTTACCCAAGTGAAACAGAGTTTACATATCCTACTGACCGTAATCTTGATGGTTACACCAAGGTTGGTACTGTTCGTGATTTCGTAAATACCATTGAAAGCACCACCAACGGAAATCTTAAAGCTGGCGAGGTTGCTTATCTTGGCATCGCTCTTAAAATGCAAGAGAGTGCAGGAAATGACTATCAAAACAAAATTCTCGGTGCGTTTGATATCCAGATAGTTGCTACTCAACTTAACTCTGAATTAGATAGTTTTGACAAAAATTATGATATTGACGCTTCTCTCAATTTTGCTCCCATTTCCAATGCAAATGAATTAAAGGTTGCTTTAGCAAATAAGGAAGAAAATATTGTTCTCACCGATAATATCGTGGTAGATGATTCTTTTGATGTTGATTACGATGCACACGTTGACGGTGCGGGTTATACAATTCGTCGTACCGATGGTACTGCTCTTATGTCTGTCGATGTAGATACTCCGGATATTTATACAGGCGCGTTTTTTACTGTAAAAACAGGTGCTACGCTTACCCTTGAAAACATCATCGTTGATGGTGGCGCAATGTGGACCGGTGAAATTAACCAAGTTCTCCAACGCGGTACCACTAATTCAGGTGTAACCGCAACAGGAGCTCTTGTTGTAGCTGAAAGTAATGCACATATCGTTCTTGGAGAAGGCGCAGTTCTTCAGAACAACGACGGTGCAAATGCAGTTAACCTTGGTACACGTGTAGGTAGCACCCTAACCATTAACGGCGGTGAAATCATCAATAACTCTTCTGCAGCAGGTGCTATCTGGGGCGGCGGTGAAATCACCCTTAATTCTGGTAAAATTAGCAATAACTATGGTGGAATTGGTGGCGCTATTCGCGTTGTAACCAACATTGGTACCGTTCTAACAATGAACGGTGGCGAAATCAACCACAACTATTCAGCAGGAGTTGGCGGTGCTATTTGGGCAGGTTCCTCACGCAGCAACAATGTCTATGTGCTTAACGGCGGAGAAATGGCTTATAACTACTCCCAGCAAGCAGGTGGCGCTATTTATGCTGGTTATTATGAAACCGTTAAGATTGGCGGAACCTTTAAGATGCATGACAACGCTGCGCCCTCTTACGGAGCTATCCGTTTTCACGACCATGCAAGCTTTGTAATGACAGGCGGCGAGATTTACGATAACGGAATAAACTCTTTATTCTTAAATAATAACTCCGCATCCATTACCGGCGGCAAGATTACCGACAGCTTTGGATACAATGGTGGCTTGGGTCTTACTTGGGGTGAAGCCGAGGTTGATGGCGTTATCGCCTACAACCTCAGCACGAACCACAATACCGCATATCTCGCAAAGAATTTTGGCACATTAAAGTTTACTGTAAATGAAGCCGATGCCGACTTTGCTAACTTCAACTTCAAACCTGCATCCGATTACATATACACAGAGGGTGATGAAGCAAAATTGGTGTGTATGAACGAGGGGTACGAAACCTATTGGGATACAACTACCAAAACCTTCCGCTTAAAAGCAAATAAGGCTTAATCTTGTTTGTTTTGCTTGCCGTAAGGCAATAAAGGAGAGTTAACGTTATGACAGCATTAAAGAAAGTTTGGAATATAGTATCCTCAGCACTTGTGGTAATAATGGTGTTGTGTGCAGTCTTTCTAATGGGTTCGCGCATTATTGGTTTTCAATGTTATACCGTTATTTCTGGCAGTATGGAGCCTGAATATAGCGTGGGCGATTTAATTTACGTCAAAAAAGTAGATGTGAACACAATTGAAGTGGGTGACGATATTACTTTTATCCTAAACGAGGATTTGGTTGTCGCTACCCATAGGGTTGTTCGCGTAGACGCAGAAAACCAGCGTTTCTATACGAAGGGTATTGCCAATGAGATTGAAGATAGTGAGCCCGTGCATTTCAATAACGTAATCGGTGTGCCTAAGTTTTCTGTTCCAAAGCTCGGCTATGTTTCCGATTTTGTGCAGAATCCTCCCGGTATGTATATCACCATTGGTGTAGGTGTTATTCTAATTCTTGCTGTTTTTCTGCCCGACATATTTGGCAAAAAGAAAGAGGAAGAAACTGACGAAGTTGCTGTGCAGAAAGAGATTGATGCTGCAATAGAAGAAAACCTGCGGCTTAAGGCTGAATACAAAAGACTCCAAGCCCAAATGGCTGTAAAAGAATTTGATGTTGATGACTAATTATGGTTTCCGATTCGTGCCTATAAAGGAATTCCAATAGACATGAGTTTGAAATATAAAATTCAAGAAAGGAGGAAAATAACAATGACAAAAAGAAAGGTGTTTTTAGCAGCAGTTGCTATTTGCCTTATTGCTATTATTTCCATGGGAACTTTGGCTTGGTTCAGTGATTCTGAAGAGGTGAAGAATGAATTTAAAATTGCCCAGTCTGATGATGATACTGTTGACGATATATTCTCTATAGATGTTTGGGAAATCGACCCTGATAGCAACGACAGAGAGGAAGTTGGTCATATATACGAAGACATTCTTCCCGGCGACTCGCTTAAAAAAGACGTTTATGTAAAGAACACAGGTTATTACGACCAGTATGTTCGCGTTATCGTAACTATCTCGGATGCTCAAGCTTGGTTAAATGCTCTTCCTGATAACGTCGATGCAGCAACTCTTGCTACCCAGATTTTTAAAGGCTTAGACCTTACAAAGTGGGACCACATCTACAACAACCTTAGCGAAGACCCTAACGCCGAAGACCTTATATATGTACTATATTATAAGGACATCTTTAAGGCTGATGACGAAGCTATCAATGTTTTCCAAAGCATTGAAATTCCCACCACCTTAACTCGTGATGAGGCTGCCAAATTTGACAACGCGTTCACAATTGACGTTAAAGCACAGGCAGTTCAGACCGACAACGTTGTTCCTGCTACCATTACTGCTGGCAAAACAGCCGCTTGGGAAGCATTCAACACTGTTGGTATAAAAATCACTGACTAATTCGAAGGATAAAATATCTTTTGAATTAATGGCTTTATAATAGGCGTTATTACTTATAAAGCAAACAACGACAATTATGAACAGGAGGTCATTTAAAATGACTAAAACAAAAAGCACCAAGCGTGCACTTATAAGCAGCGCACTCGCTTTATTTGTTTGCGTTTCAATGCTTATCGGTAGTACATTCGCTTGGTTTACCGACTCTGTAACGAGCACCGGTAACACCATTCAGTCCGGTACTTTAGAGGTTGATTTGGTGGATGCTGACGGAAACTCTATGGAGGGTGAAGTAATTGAGTTCGTTACAGCTGATAATCGTGCTCAAAACGAAATCCTTTGGGAGCCCGGATGTACTTATAAGACCGAGCCCGTTTATGTAGTAAACAACGGCAATCTTGCACTCAAGTATGAAATTGCTATTAACGGTATAATCGGCGATGCAAAACTTCTTGAGGCTATCGAATGGACTGTAACTGTTGGCGATACAGTAACTGCTTTAGCTGATTTAAAAGGCGAATTGCTCCCTGAAGCAAAGTCTGACGCTATTGTTCTTTCAGGTCATATGAAGGAAGAAGCAGGCAACGAGTATCAAGATAAAACTGTTGAGAACATCTCTATCTCAGTATTTGCTACTCAGCTTACCTCTGAGAAAGACAGCTTCGACAATCAGTATGATAAGGATGCTGTGTATGCAGATGCTTATGTAACTGATGCTGCCTCTTTGGCAGATGCTTTTGTCAATGCTGAGGATGGCGATATCATCGCTCTAATGAATGATATAGACCTAACCCCCAAGGCTCGTGCTGCTGCCAACTTTGGTTTCACCGTGGCTAAGGGTAAGAATATTGTTCTGAACCTTAACGGTAAGACTTTGAGTGGCACTTCCACTCTGGATAGCGGCAACCAAGGTATCTTCCAGGTCAAGGGCAACCTATCCGTTGTAGGAGAGGGTGTTGTTACCATAAAGCACACCGGTGCTAACATGGGTTGGAACGCTTTGACAGCTGCTTTCTCCGTTGAGGGCGGAACCCTAACTCTAAACGAGGGTGTTGTTGTGTCCCACAAAGGCGGCTCGGATATGGCTTATGCCGTAGACGTGAACTCCACCTTAGGCACCACTACCTTGAACATTAATGGTGCTGTTCTTTCTAGTTCCTACATTGGTGTTCGTCTGTTCAACAACAATAAAACTCAAAAGGCCATAGTTAACCTGAACAGCGGTATTGTTGACGGACCCCGTCGTGATATTTGGGTGCAGTATGCAGGTACTAATGATAAGTATGAGGTAAATATTGCTGACGGTTACAATTATCAGAATGATGGCGGTGACTATTTCTTCGACACCATCGTTGCCGATACCAATGACGACCTGAAAAGTGCCATTGCAAATAATGCTGAGGTTATCCTCGTCAACGGCGAGTTTTCTCTGCCTACTCTGGCCGGTAAAGAAGGCGTTACCTTGATTGGTACCGAGGGTACTGTTATCGGCGGTGCCTCTGCTTCTACCGGTTTTGCAAGCAGCAACTTTGGTAAGGATACCACCATCAAGAACGTGACCTTCTCCGGCTCCAGCAATGGTGTCCGTTGGTCTTACGCTCAGGGTGGCACCTCTGAGTTTGAAAACTGCACCTTTGCCGGTGACAGCACCTATGGTTTCCACATTGATGAGTCCAACGGCGCTACTTTCATCTTCAAGAACTGTACTTTCATAGGCTTTAATGCCTTTGCCAGTGACTTGGAGAAGGTTGTTTTCGAGAATTGCACTTTCTTAAGCAACGGCAACTACGGTCATACCAATATTTGGAGCACCGCTGTGCTGACCGACTGCACCTTTGGTGAGGGCACCTCAATTGGTCCTCGCGGCGACAATGCTAACATCACCATCGATGGTGTACAAATCACTGATGTTATGGAGTTCTAATCACTCATAACGATAAGTCCGTCCTATCTCCGAAAGGGGATAGGCGGCAAGCAGAGGATATAAACTCTGCGTTATATTTTGTGCTTGCCGAGGGCTTGTTACTAAGGCAAAGTGTTAGGACTTTTTATTATTATTCTACCTTACACAACAAATATAAGCAAAAATCTTTATGCAAAATTTCTGGAGGTCATAGAAAATGACAAAGACTAAAAGCACCAAGCGTGCACTTTTAGGCAGCGCTCTCGCTTTATTCGTTTGCGTTTCAATGCTTATTGGTAGTACATTCGCTTGGTTTACAGACAGCGTTACCTCTTCGGGTAACATTATTAAGTCGGGTTCTCTCCAAGTTGAGATGAATTGGGCAGACGGCACTACCGACCCAGCTAACACAAATTGGACAGATGCTTCGAATACCGCTATTTTCAATTATGAATATTGGGAACCTGGTTATACAGATGCGAAACATATTCAGATTACAAATGTCGGCAACCTTGCATTCAATTACAAAATGCGTATAGTTGCCAATAGTACAGTTACCAAGTTGGCGGATGTTATCGACGTATATTACTTTGCTACAGCAAAGAAACTTACACGCACAGACGTTGAAAGCGGTGTATATCTTGGCACTCTTACTGAACTTTTGGGAACTGACAAGAATATATCCAACACCATTTCAGGAATGTTAGAACCGCAAAAGACTAAAGAAATTACACTTGCTCTCAAAATGAAGGAAGAGGCAGGTAACGAATATCAAGGTCTTTCTATTGGTAGTGATTTCTCGGTTGAGTTAATTGCCGTTCAAGCATCCTATGAAGAGGACAGTTTTGATAATGAGTATGATGAAAATGCACTATCTGCTGCTGTTCCTGCTGCACTTGTAAGAGAATTGGAAAATAAAGACATCTCGGCTACATTGGGCATTGGCGGCAATGCCAAGAATTTCACCTTGGACGCAGCCTATCAGTTCCAGCCTACACAAAGCTATGAAGAACTTCTAAAATCAGAATACAAATATTACTTAGCTGATTTTATTGTTTCTGCCGATAAAGATGTTCCAGCTGACAGTATCGCCCTTGCGGGCTATTATGATGCATGGTGTCAATTTAACAATAATAATTGGGTTGCAATGGTAAACGATGGTCTTGAGGTTAAAGCCGGTCAGGAAATCGGTCTTGTTGAAGCTTTGGGTGCCGCGGTACATTACAAAGATATTTGCCAGTATGGTAATGACGGCATTGGATTCCTTTGTGGCGCCGCAGACCTAACCGGTCAAAATACCGGCACTACCATTACCGTAAAACTTTGCCTGTTTGAAACAACTGCTGACCCCAACGGTAGCTCCACATCATATGAGAAGGTTGAAGGTGCAGAGCCTATCGTTATCGGCGAATTCAAATATACCTTTGGCGGAGAATATGTGACCGCTGACAACGGCGCAGTCTACTTTAATTCAGATAACGGCGATGTGATTCTTTACGACACCCAAAATGTAGTTAGTGAAGATTTTAGCGTTCCGGAAGGCGTAACCGTGCTGGGGGATTATTCTTTTTCTCATAGCGGCATTAAAAACGTAGTTCTTTCTGATACAGTTGAATCTCTTGGCAGAGCCTTTGATTCTTCTAATGTTGAAAAGGTTGTTTTGAATGAGGGTCTGGAAAAGATTGACAGTCGTTCTTTTAGAGCTACTGCAAATCTTAAAGAGGTTGTAATTTCGTCAACTATAAAGGTTATAGAGGATAATGCATTTCAAAAAACGGGCATTACCACTATTACTATTCCTGCAACGGTAGAGACAATTGGCGAAACTGCGTTTGGAGCCTCTAAATTGGAAACAGTTATCATTGAAGGAAACACATCCATTCAGGGATATGCATTCCGTGGTTGTCCCAACCTTAGAAAAATTTATCTCAATGGAGATGACGTGACCTTTATTGCATCTACTCTTAACGGCAGAAATTCAATGTGGTTCTGCAACGCTGAGTCAAATAACAAAAAGGTAAATAATCTTACATTTTATGTTAAAAACGACACCGTTTCATCAAGAGTTATAAATGCTATGGGTGTTGGAAGCTATGTTTATATTTATATTCATGGTCAGCTTCACGCAAGTATAGTGGATTAAAACGAAGTACGTCCTATCCCTTCGGGGATAGGCGGCAATCAAAGGGCATAGGTCTTGTATTTATGTCTTTTGATTACCGATAGATAACAGTTCGGGTTCTTATTGCTGAGTAATAAACCCAATTTTTGCAAAAGGAGGACACTATGTTGGGCAAAATCAAGACGAAAATATTTATCGTTGCTCTTGTGGCAGCGTTGATGACTTTTATAAGTACAGCATCACTTGCATATTATTCAACGGTGGGCAAAGCTACCAATGTTGTGACCTCCGGTAATATTAGATTCATTATTCATGAAATGACCGACCAAGGAAAAGAATTTCCCAAAGAAGGCGTTTATATCGTTCCTGGTGATATTGTTTCAAAAAAGGTCAACATTGAAAGTGACTGCGAACATCCTTTTTATCTGCGTGTTAAGATGGTATATGGAATAAATTCAAAAGAACTGTCTTCAGAAGACTGCTTCAAACTGAACATCAATGAGAAATATTGGGTAATGCACGACGGATGGTATTACTATACCGGCATTGTAAACCCTGGCGAAACAACTCCAAATGTGTTCTCTCACGTGGAGATGGTTGGCTCGAAAATTGATAACAGTTATATCGGTAAGACCTTGACTCTAACCGTCAAAGCACAAGCCGTACAGAGTGAAAACAATCCACTTAGCGACGGTAACATATATTCAGCTTCCGGTTGGCCAAAGGAGGCAGAATAATGAAAAAGTTGCTTACGTTACTTGCTATTTTAATAATTACCGTTTCATCGGTTTTGCCTGTATATGCTGCAGATGGCAAGGTAACTTATAGAGAAAATGCGGGAAACTTTATATTTGAACCTGGTAGCAAATATTCACCCACTGACCTGTTCCCGAATTTTAAAGGCGTTATGCCTGGCGATACCTTAACGCAAATGATTACTGTAAAAAACGATGCAGATAACAAGGTTAAAGTAAAAATCTATATGCGTTCTCTTGGTGCGCATAAGGACTCTGTGAAATTCCTTTCACAGCTCGGGCTTAAAGTTAAAAAGAGTGCCGACAACAAAATGGCGTATATGTTCGATGCCGCAGCTAATAAAACGGCGCAGCTTGACGGTTGGGTGTGTTTAGGCACACTTTATTCTGGCGGCGAAGTAAATTTAGATATTACCTTAAATGTTCCCACAGAGCTTGATAACGAATTCCAAAACGAAATAGGTTATTTGGATTGGCAATTTATGATTAAAGAATTTCCTATTGATGAGTCTGACCCTAAGCCACCGCAAACAGGTGAAAACCGACAATTAGGATTATTGTTCACCGTTTTATTTAGCTCACTTGCAATTATAATTATTCTTTTAGTTTGGCGTAAAAAGGATAAGAAGCAAGTAGATGCCGCCATTCAGCACTAAAAAGATAAGGAGGAATAAGGCACAATGTCCCAAGCAAAAAACAAATCCTATAAAAAAATAGCCTTAGCCCTCAGTCTGTGTGCTCTCATTATTTGGGCGATACTTGGCACAGGTGCATCATTAGCGTGGTTCACCGACACCTCTCCGGAGGTTAATAATATCTTTCATTTTGCAGATTTTAAGCTTCAAGTATCCTATTTTGATGAAAACAAGGCGTGGTCTCCGATTGAGACCGACACTGAAGTTTTTGATAAAGAGGCACTTTATGAACCTGGGTATGTGCAAGTAGTATATCTAAAAGTTGAGAACAACGGAAGTGTTCCGTTTAATTTTTATACTGCTGTTAACGTGAATGACTGTATTGCTGCTACAAATGTGTTTGGTCAACAATTTATGCTGCAAGATTATTTGAAATTTGGCGTTATTACTGATATTGATGAACAAGATATTATAAACGGTACGATTGACCGCAAAATTGCAAAAGATACCGCAAAAACCCTTGTAAAAGACATTGCAGATATGCCTTTACATAACTACGCAACCGAAACTGCTACGTTACATCCGAACGGAAAGGCTTTTATTGCCCTTGTTGTTCGTATGCCAGAAGAAGTCAACAATATTGCTAACTACCGTGGCGAAACGATTCCAAGGGTAAAACTTGGCATCACCGTTAAGGCGGAACAAAATACAGACTAAACCTTCAAAGCAAATCCCTGAAAGGAGGAATATAGTGTGAAAGAAATTTTTGACGAACTTTTCTACATACCCAAGCATCAGAAAATACGTGAAAAAACAATGCTGACGCGCGTTGCTGTTTCAATAACAATTATCGTTATTTGCCTTGCAGCAATGGGAATTTCTGCATACGCCTTTTTTTCTCACAGCATTGCCTCCAATTCCAATATTATTAAAACAGCAAAATTTGAAGCAGATGTTTCAATTAACATAATCGAAAAAGATAGTAGCACATTAGTAGACGTTAAAAAGGAAAACAATATATCTTATACAGCTGATTTGAAAGCCAACAAAACTTATAAAGTTGTTTTAAGCAAGGGCCAAAACAGTACCGCAACAACTGGCTTTTGTGTTGTAAGCGCAACTAATTGTAAAGACATTTTTCATTCACAACAGATTGGCGAAGATGCAAGTGCTGAAAAAGGATATACAGATAAAGTTGAGTTCCAACTAAAAGTAACTGCAGATACAACCGTAACATTTCTCTCGCACTGGGGAACGTCTTCTTATTACGATGACTACAAGAGTAAAGGTGATAACGAAAAGCTGTATATAACCCAAAACAAAAAAATCAAGATGAATATAAATGCTACTGGAAAACAAAACGTTGAAACAAATAAGGAAGTAGAAAGCACTACTCAGTCAACAGAAAACAGTACGTCTTCAAAAGTTTCATCTACACAAGTATCAGAGAGCAACACAACTTCTTCAACCGAAACCAATATATCTTCTAAAACAACTAACTCTGCAAACACAGAAACAAATGAATCAACAGTCACTACCGAACCGAGTACTTCTACAACAGAGTCTGCAACATCTCAACCATCTCAATCAATAGAAACTAAAGAAACAGAATCAACTGAACCTACAGAAACGGAGTCCACAGAAACACAGTCTGCCACCGAATCTACTTGGACGACAGGCATACCAATCATATAGGCAAACAACTTTACGAATATATAGCTTATGATTCTTGATACCTTAGGACTCAAAACAAATAACAGTAAAACCGACTTTATTATATTAAAGTCGGTTTTATTTTTGAGTTAGTATAGAAATGAAATATAAAAATCTTTTCTTTTTTTATACAATATATTATAAAGAAAACTAAATATTTTACATACATAAAAAAGTAAATATAATTTTAGTAATAAAATAATTTTTATAATTTCAATTTTTACACCCTGCTGATTCTATCGGCAGGGTGCAATTTATTTAAGAAAGGATTTTTAAAATGATTAAAACAAAAAGCCAAAAACTATTTCAGGTGAAAGCAGGTGATATCGTATGGGTAAACTATGGTGAATTCGATACTGAAAGCAAAACTCACGACAACAGACAGAAGGGCGTTAGACCCGCAGTTATTTTAAGTAATACTGCTTGTTGCGAGAGTTCGCCAGTTGTTGTTAGTTGTCCGTTAACGGCTAAAATTCACAAGAAGTTACCCGTTCATTTGATGCTTAATTCATCCGCATTAAGAAAACCTAGTTTTGTTTTACCAGAGCAAATTTGTGCTATTAACAGGTATCAAATTCTTGGTAAATTAGGTGAACTTAATTCGTCAGAAATGAAAATGGTTAAAACAGCTGTTGAACACCAGTTGTTTGGCATTTAACCCACCATTTCTGTGTAAAAAAAACTCAAACAGAAAAGAGGTGAGTTAATGGAAACGAAATCTCAAAATCTTCCAATTGATTTATATAACATTGACAAAATCAACATACGAGCAAACTCTGAATACGCTTATTATGAGCTTGTTTTTAAAATGAATGACG
>JAZOQV010000056.1:0-17891 GCA_045656265.1 Acutalibacteraceae bacterium
CTATGAGGTAAAGCAGATGCAATATATCATCGTGCTAATTCGGGCGGTGGTAAATGGGAGATGCTTAAAAAAGTTCCTGATGATTGGAGTATTGGTTAAAATAATTTAACTTTCAGATTAAAACCGAAGGGTTTTAAACACACTGGACTTTTTCCCGAACAGGCTGTTAACTGGAAATTATTGAGAGATACTATTAAAAATGCAGGAAGACCTGTAAAAGCATTAAACTTATTTGCTTATACAGGCGGCGCAACCCTTGCTTGCTTAGAGGCCGGCGCTTCTGTAACTCACGTTGATGCTTCAAAAGGTATGGTACAGTGGGCCAAAGAAAACGCTAATGCAAGCGGTATTGCCGATAGACCTGTTAGGTGGCTTGTTGATGATTGCTTAAAGTTTGTTAAGCGAGAGATACGCAGAGGCAACAAATACGATATTATCATTATGGACCCACCATCATACGGCAGAGGCCCTGATGGAGAAATTTGGAAGTTTGAAAATCAGTTGGCAGAATTGCTTACATTAACAGAGCAGATATTTAGTGAAAGCGCTCTTTTGCTTCTAATAAATTCTTATACTACCGGCATGTCGCCAACAATTATGAATTATATGACAGATATTGTTTTTAACCGCACTAGGAAAGGCTTGGTTGAAACCGATGAGATTGGTTTGAATGTTACCAATAAAGACATTGTATTGCCTTGCGGTTGTACTACTATTTGGAAATCAAAGGAGATTTAATGGACAATATTATTGAGATTAAGGACGTTTGCTTTGATTACGGAGATAACGAAGGTCCTATATTAGAAAATTTTAATCTTAATATTAAACGTGGTAGCTTCGTATCTATTCTTGGACACAATGGTTCGGGTAAATCTACTGTTGCCAGACTGCTTAACGGGTTGTTATTGCCAAATTCGGGTAATGTTACTGTAAATGGCATAAGCACATCCGATGAAAAAAATGACTTTGAGGTTAAAAAACAAGTTGGTTTGGTGTTTCAAAATCCGGATAATCAAATTATTGCCACTATTGTTGAAGACGACGTTGCTTTTGGTCCTGAAAACCTCAGTATAGAGTCTACAGAGATTAGAAAAAGAGTAGACGAGGCACTAAGGGCTGTTGATATGTATGAATACAGAAACAATGCGCCTCACTTGCTTTCTGGCGGTCAAAAACAACGAGTGGCTATTGCAGGCATTCTTGCTATGGAACCGCAGTGCATTGTTTTGGATGAACCTACTGCCATGTTAGACCCAGTAGGTAGAAAAGAAGTAATGTCTACCCTAATAAAGCTTAATCGTGAAAAGGGGATAACCATTGTGTTAATTACTCACTATATGGAGGAAGCGGCTCTTGCTGACAGAATTGTGGTAATGGACAATGGAAAAATAATTTTAGATGACGCACCAAAATCTGTTTTCGGCGAAGTGGATTTAATAAGCAAATCCGGTTTAAGCGTTCCACAAACAGCAGAACTTGCTTATAAATTAAGGCTTGCAGGAATTGACATTGGCGCCGTTTTAACCGTAGATGATTGTGTAAACGCATTAGAACGAGTGCTCACGGAGGAAAAGTAATTGGCTTTTTTAGAGGTTAAAAATTTATCACATTATTACGGTCAGGGCACGCCCTTTAAAACCGATGCAGTGCACAATGTGTCTTTTTCTGCCGAAAAGGGTGAGATAATTGGCATAATCGGTCATACCGGTAGTGGTAAATCTACACTTATTCAACACCTTAATGGGCTTTTAAAGGCCGATGAAGGTCAAGTTTTGATTGACGGAAAAGATATATGGGAAAATCCAAAAGAGATAAATAAAATTCGTTTTAGGGTTGGTATGGTTTTTCAGTATCCAGAGCATCAATTGTTTGACGAAACCGTTTACAAAGATATTGCTTTTGGACCAACTAATATGAATTTAAATGCCGAGGAAATTGATAAAGCGGTTAGATATTCCGCTTCGTTGGTTGGAATTGGCGAAGAGTTTTTTAATAAATCACCGTTAGAACTTTCGGGCGGCGAGATGCGTAGGGTAGCAATTGCAGGTGTTATTGCAATGCGTCCCGAAATTTTGGTGCTCGATGAACCTACTGCGGGACTTGACCCTGCTGGTAGAGAATTATTGATTTCTAGAATAATTGAATATAGAAATACCACTAATGCTACTGTTTTTATTGTTTCGCACAGTATGGAGGATATAGCAAGGATTTCCGACAAAGTACTTGTTATGAATCACGGAGAACTTGCTATGTTTGATAAAACAGAAAATGTTTTCAAAAATTGCGAACAACTCCAAAGTATTGGTTTGAATGTACCACAAATAACTAAAATAATGGCAAGTCTTAAAGTCAAAGGTATAAACTTAAATGGTAACTATTTAACCGTTAACGATGCAGTTGAGGCTATTGTAGCACTCAAAAACGGAGGTGCTACAAATGCTTAAAGATATTACAATTGGTCAATATTATCCGAGTAGCTCGCTAGTACACAAACTTGACCCAAGACTAAAACTTCTTGCTTTAATCGCATTTATAGTTGTTATATTTTTAGCGGGGAATTTCTTATCACTTGGGTATCTTGTTTTATTAACGCTTTGCCTAATTGCTTTAACAAAAGTTCCGTTTAGTATGTATTTTAAAAACCTTAAAAGCATACTTCCTATTATTGTTTTAACGGCTATTCTTAATATGTTATACGTGCCTGATGGCACTGTTTTGGTTAAATGGTGGATAATTACCATTACAAATGAGGGTATAAGCAGGGCGTTATTTATGGCCTTGAGAATTGTTATTTTAATTGTTTCTAGCGCAATGCTTACTTATACCACTACTCCTACTGCGCTTACCGATGCACTTGAAAGCTTGCTTTCGCCACTTAAATATATTAGCCTTGGCTCTGCTGTTCATACTATTGCTATGATTATGACAATAGCATTAAGATTTATCCCAACATTAGTTGATGAAACCGATAAACTTATGAACGCTCAAAAAGCAAGGGGAGCGGATTTTGAAAGCGGCGGAATAATAAAACGAATAAAAGCGTTAATTCCAATTTTAATTCCGTTGCTTATATCTTCAGTTAGGCGCGCAGGCGAACTTGCGGAGGCTATGGAAAGCCGTTGTTATAGCGGTAATGGTGTTAGAACTCGAATGAAGCAATTAAGATTTGCTAAGGTTGATATTGCTTCTTCAATAGTTATTTTATTGATTTTTTCAGCAGTTATATTTCTAAATTTCGTGAGGTGAAAATTTTGGCGCGGTATCTACTTAAACTTTCGTATCTTGGTACTAATTTTTGCGGTTGGCAAGTACAACCTAACGGTAATACCGTGCAGGCCGAACTTTGCACAGCTTTAAAGGTCATTTTCAATAAAGATATTGGTGTAACTGGTTGCAGCAGAACAGATTCAGGCGTACACGCTAACGAGTTTTATTGCCACTTTGACGTTGATACTAATATTCCAACTAAGAATTTAATTGAAGCAATTAACCATAACACGTCTAAAGACATTTCTGTTTTTGACTGTTTTAAGGTCCAAGATGATTTTCACGCAAGATATAGTTGTGCTGCAAAAAATTATATATATCGTATCTGCAATTCGGCGCAACCTAACCCTTTTGAAAACGGTCGCTCACTTTGGCATAAATATCCGCTTGATGTTGAAAAAATGAACATAGCGGCTAAACAATTTATTGGTAAACACGATTTTTCAGCTTTTTGTTCTGCCGGTAGTTCGGTCGAAAGCAAGGTTAGAAACATTTCAGATTGTTTTGTAACAAAAACTGATAACGTAATAACTATTTCTGTAACAGCTAACGGATTTTTATACAATATGGTTAGAATTATTGTTGGTACTTTGTTGGAAGTCGGCGGTGGTAAGCGTGATGAAGATTCTATTTTATCAACGATTGCTTCTTGCAAAAGAGAAAGTGCTGGTGTTACCGCACCACCTGAGGGTTTATACTTAAATAAAGTATTTTATAAGGAGTGAGATTATGGCTGAATATAAAAAGAGAAGTGTAAAAAAAGTCAAGGTAGTAAAACCAAGAAAAAGTGCTGTTTCGGACAACTATAAAATCACTTCTTTTAAGGATATAGACGAAGAAATTTCTGTTAAATCTGCAAAAGATGCAAAGTCAGAGCGCAGGTTTGAAAAGCAAAAAGAAAAATACCTTAATAAAACAAGACCGGAAAAGCGCGTTGTATATTCTAACAAAACGCCCGCTGAACTTAATCGCTCATCAAGCATACAAATTTTAAGCGGTACTAAAGGTTCTAAAAAAATAAAAAGAATTTCTACATTTGTATCGGCTCTTTTGATAATTGGCACTATATTATTAGTTCAATTACTATCTCCAACAGGCATACCTGATTTAGTTAGAAACACGTTTTTGTCGCTTGGCGCGGGCACGGGCTATCCTAAATCTGTTAATGGTAGCGCCGTCAAAGACGTATATTATATAAACGGCGCCATCGCGGCTATTACGGACACATATATTGAAGTATATAGCGAAAGTGGTAAAGACGTTTTGTCAATACAACACGGACACACATCGCCTGAAGTTTGTGTAAGCGCCAATAGAATTTTACTTTATGATAAGTACAATGCGATGGTTTCGGTTTTTGATTTTAGTGGATTATTATACACAAGAGAGATAGAGGGTAAAATTTCATCTGCCTTTATTGGCAGAAACGGCACGTTCGGTGTTATAAGCAAGCCAACCGATTCTGCCTCATGTTTAAGTGTGTTCGATAAAAACAACAAACAACTTTTTGTATATAAATCTGCAAATGACTTGTTAGCCTCGGGTGCAGTAAGCGATAGTGGTAAATATATTTCGGTTGTAGCTTTAAACGCATCTGGTGGAGATTTTGTTTCTAAAATAAAAACTTTTAAGTCAAATTCCAACAAGCCTATTTCAGAAGCGGAAATCAAAGGTTTGGTTTTATCGCTAAATAGTTTTGGTAGTGGTAAATTTATTGCTACTGAATCTGATAAAGTTTATCTAATTGCTGCTAAAAGCGCTCAAATTACTAATATTACTGAAACCGAATTAATACAAAGTAAATTTATGAGTTCTAATAGTGCAATTGTTGTACGCGGAGCAGATAGTAATATTGATGCCAGCAATGCTCAAGTTTTTAATAGAAGCGGAAAGGTTACGTTTGATTGTAATATAGTCTCTGAACCTGACAAAGTTCAATGTAACGATAAATTTTTAGCCGCTTCTAAAGGCAGCGTGTTATATGTATACAATAAAGATGGCAAAAAGATTTATTCTACCGATTGCGGTGCAGATGCAAGTAGATTTGCACTAATTAAAGATAAATTATTTGTATCTTGCAATGAGAATATACTTGAATATAAAATAACTGTTAAGGAGAAATGATATGAGTATTGTTCTTGATGCTGCAGTTTTGATAATTATTCTAATAGTTGCTTTTTTTACAATGAAACGTGGTTTTGTAAAATCAATTATCGGACTTGTTAGTTTAGTGTTGACGTTGCTTATTATTTCAGCGTGTAGTAAACCTGCAGCTACTTTTTTGTACGATAGTATTATTGATAAACCTGTGCAAAACTCCATTGTTAAAAGTTTGGACGAGCAGGACCAAAAGAATGACGAAGCTGTTAATTCGGTGTGGAATAGTTTACCTAAATTTTTAACCAATACTGCTGAAAATAGCGGTATTACTACCGATAACATAGGTAAAATAATTAAAAACGATTCTGACAATACAGAAATAGCAGAAAATTTCTCTCGAAACGTTGTTAGACCAACCGCAATTTCGATTATTACATTTGCGGTTAATATAATATTGTTTATTGTGTTAACAATATTATTCCGTTTCTTATCTAAGGTTATATGTAAGTTGTTCAAGGCTCCTGTATTAAAACAGGTTAATAAAGCGCTTGGATTAGTGTTAGGTGTTTTAAAAGGCATTCTGATTGCATCGCTTGTGTGCGTTGTGGTGTCTTACATAGTTTCATTCTCTAAAAATGATTATGTATTCTTAAATAGCGAAGTTATTAATAACACTATTGTATTTAGCAAATTATCCACTTTGTTTGGATTGATATAGTTTAAGGAGTTTCTTATGTTAAAAATGTGTTCCAAGTGCGGCGAGAGGCCCGCAATTGTTTTCGTTTCAGAGATGGGCGCAAATTCGTCTGGCGAGCCTAAAGGCTACTGTCTAGTATGCGCCAAAGAAATGGGTATTAAGCCTATAAATGATATGATTAGTAAAATGAATTTAAGCGATGAGGATATTGAGGGCTTAAACGAACAAATGATGGAGTTTATGGACGGAGATTTAAGTCTTGATAGTTTTGAAATGGGCGGCGCGCCAACATTTCCGTTCGTAAACAACATTTTTGGCGACGATGAAAACAAGTCAAAAGACGAATCTAAAAAGCCTTCTGAAAAAGACGACAAAAAGAAGAAACCAAATAGCAAAAAAGGCAAGTTTTTAAATCAATTCTGTACTAATCTTACTGCTAGAGCCAAAAACGGTGAACTAGATAATATTATTGGTAGGGAAGACGAGCTCTATCGCACAATACAAATTTTGTCGCGTAGAACAAAGAACAACCCTTGTTTAATAGGCGAGCCAGGTGTTGGTAAAACAGCAATTGCAGAAGGACTTGCAATTAAAATTGCAACCGGTAATGCACCGGCTAGACTTCTTGATAAGGAAATACAGTTGCTTGATATGACTGCTTTGGTAGCGGGTACTCAATTTAGAGGTCAATTTGAAAGCAGGGTAAAGGGCTTAATTGATGACATAAAAGACGCAGGAAACATTATTCTGTTTATTGATGAAGTTCATAATCTTGTTGGTGCAGGCGATTCTGAAGGCTCGATGAATGCGGGTAATATTTTAAAACCTGCGCTTTCAAGAGGGCAGTTACAGGTTATAGGCGCTACTACTTTAAAGGAATATAGAAAATATATCGAAAAAGATTCTGCGCTCGAAAGAAGATTTCAACCCGTTGTTGTTGAAGAACCGTCTATGGACGAGGCAATTGACGTTTTAATGGGTGTTAGAAGTTACTATGAGGGATATCATAATGTAGTGATTTCAGATGACATAGTAAAAAGCGCAGTTGAATTATCTGAACGATATATTACTGATAGATTTTTACCGGACAAAGCGATTGACTTAATGGATGAAGCGTGCGCTTGTGCTAGTCTTAGAAATACAGCAATTGATAAACTCTATATGATAAACAAGAAAATTGCTGATTTGTCGGCAGAATCTGAAAAGTTGGAACAAGAAACAGAAGCGCCTGATTATGAAAAACTAGCATCTCTTAAATCAGAGCTTGCTAAATATAAAGATGAAGCGACCCTTCTATATGAACCAGCCGCGGACAATAAGGTAAATAGTGATGATTTAGCTAAAGTTATAGAACTTTGGACCGGAATTCCTGCTACTAAAATAAAAGAAACAGATTTGCAAAAATTATCAGATTTAGATAATGTTCTAAAAGAACACATTATAGGTCAAGATGATGCAATTGCAAGTGTCGTAGCAGCTGTAAAGCGGTCTAGAGTGCAGATAACACCACATCCAAGACCGGCTTCATTTATTTTTGTTGGACCTACAGGCGTTGGCAAAACTGAACTTGTAAAGGTTTTATCAAAGCAACTTTTCCACACCCCCGAAACTTTAATAAGACTTGATATGTCTGAATTTATGGAAAAACATTCGGTTTCAAGGATTATTGGTGCGCCTCCAGGATATGTTGGATATGATGATGCAGGGCAACTTACTGAAAAGGTACGACGTAAACCATATTCTGTAATTTTGTTTGACGAAATTGAAAAAGCACATCCCGATGTTTTGAATATTCTTTTACAAATTCTCGATGATGGCAGAGTTACCGATGCTCAAGGCAGAACGGTGAATTTCGAAAACACGATCATTGTTATGACTTCTAATGCAGGCAGTGATGGCGTTAACAATCCTATGGGATTTGGAAAAACACAAAATGATGCGTATAAAGAAAAAGCCATGGTTGCTCTCGAAAAGTTTTTAAGACCAGAATTTATCGGTAGGGTTGATGAGATTGCAGTTTTTAATTCTCTTAATGAAAAAGATTTTGCTAAAATCGCAAATATTGCATTATGCGAACTAAAAGAATCTCTTGCTAAAAAAGGCGTTGCTCTTGAATGGACTAATGCAGCTTGTGAGTTTATAGCATCGAAATCCTTTGGCGGTAAACGAGGTGCGCGTGATTTGAGAACCTTTGTACGCAAAAATATTGAGGATAAAATAGTTGAAATTTTGATCGATAAACCTGATACTGATTCAGTTAACGTTTCGATTAGTAAAGAAAATTTAATAGTTAAATAAAAATTTTCAAAAAACACTTGATTTTTTTAGGGGATTGTGTTATTATAATCCCCGTTAGTTGCGGGTGTAGTTCAATGGTAGAATTCCAGCCTTCCAAGCTGGTTACGTGGGTTCGATTCCCATCACCCGCTCCAAACCGACAAGTGTTTGCTTGTCGGTTTTTTGTTTTTAGCATCACTATGTAAAAATTTTTTGGAGTTGTTTTTATGGACATACCTTTTTCTCCGCCTTTGATTGCAGAGGATGAAATCGCTGAGGTAGTAGATACCTTGCGTTCTGGTTGGATAACAACTGGACCAAAAACTAAAAAATTTGAAAAAATGATTACCGAATATTGTGGAACTGATGCAACTGTTTGCCTTAATTCTGCTACTGCCGCATTAGAATTAACTATGCGTGTGTTGGGAATAGGCGAGGGTGATGAGGTAATCACATCGGCTTACACGTATACTGCTACTGCTGCGGCGATTCATCATACAGGCGCTAAAATTATAATGGTCGATTGTAATGCTTCGGATTATCTTATTAATTGCGATGCAGTCGAGAATGTAATTACAGAGAAAACCAAAGCTATTGTTCCTGTCGATATAGCAGGGGTACCGTGTGATTATATAAGATTAAAAGAGATTGTAAACAATAAAAAAGATATATTTAAACCAAACAACGAGTTGCAGTCAAAACTAGGTAGAATTGCTATTATTACCGATGGTGCTCATTCTATTGGCGCTGAATATATGTCAAAAAAATCTTGTCAATTTTCAGATTTTACAGCTTTCTCGTTTCACGCCGTAAAAAACCTCACAACAGGCGAGGGCGGTGCTGTTACTTGGAACAAATTTGAAAATATTGATAGTGAAGAACTTTATAAAAAATATCAACTATTATCCTTGCATGGTCAGTCAAAAGATGCACTTTCTAAAATGCAAAAAGGCGCTTGGGAATATGATGTAATAGAGCCACTTTATAAGTGTAATATGACCGATATTATGGCTTCTATTGGTATACATCAATTAGAAAAATACGATAGATATGTTGCAAGAAGACACAAAATTATCGATAAATACAATAAAGCGTTCAAAGATATAGGTGTAATAACCCACAAACATTCTTCAAATCACTTTTGTTCTAGCGGTCATTTATATCTACTAAAATTCACTAAAAACGATATTGATTATAGAAACACATTTATAAACAAAATGGCAGAAAAGGGCGTTAGCTGCAACGTTCACTATAAACCTTTACCATTGCTTACGGCATATAAAAACCTTGGTTATGATATTAAAGAGTATCCCGTTGCCAATAATAATTACATTAACGAGATTTCTTTACCATTATTTAATTCTATTACTGACGAACAAGTTGATTACGTAATAGAAGCCTTTCTTAAAACTTTGGAGGAAATGTAATGCTAACAAAGTGGGATAATTTACCCGAGAACTTAAAAACCGGAGTAGTAAAAGAATATTACAAAGTTTTAAAACAAAAACAAATTCAGTTGGTTTTAAAACGAGTTTTTGACCTTTTATTTTCTTTACTTCTAATCGTTGTTATTTTTCCTGTTTTATTAATAATTTCTATATTTATAGTAATCGATTCAGGTTTCCCCGTTTTTTATCTGCAAGAAAGAGTAACGAAAAACGGTAATAAATTTAAAATATTTAAGTTTAGAACCATGGTCAATAATGCGGATAAAGTTGGTAGTCTAGTAACGGTAGATAACGATAACCGTATTACAAAAATAGGTAAGTTTTTAAGGAAATTCAGGCTCGACGAATTACCACAGATTTTCAATATATTCTTAGGTAGTATGAGTTTTGTTGGCACAAGACCCGAGGTTCAGAAATATGTAGATGCTTATAGTGAAGAAATGCTTGCTACTTTGCTTTTGCCGGCAGGTGTAACCTCTACCGCAAGTATTGAATATAAGGATGAATCAACGTTATTAAAAGATTGCAAAGATGTAGATGAAACTTATATCAATACTGTTTTACCCCAAAAAATGAAATACAACTTGCAATATATTAAAAATTTTAGTTTATTAGAAGATTTAAAAATTATTATTAAGACCGTATGTGCTGTTATTAAATAGTAATAACCTCCGTTCGCTTATGCATAGTTATATAAGTGAATGGAGGTTTTTTATGTCTATAATTTACGTAATTATATCAATATATTTGATTATGTATTTTGCATTTGCTAAGGCTACAGGCAGATTTTTTAAAACAATTTTTTATACAGCAATTTTGGGCGTATTATCGCTTATTTCTATAAATTTAATTGGTGGATATCTTGGTTTTAATTGTCCTATTAACACTTATACGCTTTCTTTTTGTTCTATTTTAGGCTTGCCTGGCGTGATTTTCTTACTACTTTGTAATTTTATTTTTATTTAATGTACTTTTAATCGGTCTTACTATCTGTTATAATGTATTTATGATAGGTGGGATAAGTATGTTGACTTTTTATTTGGGTAAAAGTAAAAGCGGAAAAAAGAATAAAATTTTCAATATAATTCTAGAACTAGCATCGAAGAAGAACGATGTTTTGTTAGTTGTGCCGGAGCAGTTCTCTTTCGAGGCAGAAAGGGATATGTTAGATCGTGTAGATTCAAAACTTACATCGCGCGTTTCGGTGTTTAATTTTACTAGCCTATCTAATGAAATTAAAAGAATATACGGTGGCAATACCGCTAAAATTATTGATAATGGTACTCGCATAATGCTTATGCATAAGGCAATAAAGAGTATATCGGACGAGCTGTGTTTTTTTAAGTCGAAAGACAATTCACTTAAATCGATTTTAACTATATCTAACGCAATAACTGAAATTAAACAACAGGCAATTACCTCTAAGCAACTTTTAGATGCTTCCCTTAGCTTTGGTGAAACAGCTCTTGGCTTAAAACTATCTGATTTATCAAAAATCATTAACGCGTATGATGCTTTGCTTGGTGATATATTCATTGACCCGGTAGATGAATTAAGTTTTGCTTATAATAAGATTAAAGATAACGGATATTTTAAAAATAAAAATATTTTATTTTATGGCTTTTCAAATTTTACCGGTCAACAATATAAAATTGTAAAACAAGCTATATGCGAATGTACTAATTCGTTTATTTCCTTATGCACTGATGCGAGATTTGACGATGTTTTTTCAGTTTTTGCCAACGTAAATGCTACATACAAAAAGATTTGCAGTATTGCAGAACAAAGTAATATTTCCATAAAAAGTGAGATATTAAGTGGTTCGCTCTATAATACTGATGGACTTAAAGCGCTTGAAAAGAAACTTTCAGGAGATGAATTTGATTCTACTAAAACTGTTGGCGTATCTGCGTTTGTAGCTGATACTAAATATGACGAACTTGAATATGTCGCTTCTAATATTCATAAAAGAGTACGTACAGAAGGACTGAGATATCGCGATTTTGTTGTTGTTACCCGTAACCTTAACGAATACAGTGGTATTGCAAACGGTATATTTAAAAACGCTAGTGTGCCGATATACATTGATGAGAAATTTAATTTTACAGAATTGCCAATAGCAACAATAGTTTTGTCTGCTTTAAAAGCATCAAGAAATTTTAGAACAAAAGATATATATAGATATTTGAAATCAGGATTAACAGATTTAACATTAGATGAATTTAATAAGATTGATAATTATATTTATCTTTGGGGAATTGATTCAAAAGACTGGCTATCTGATTTCACTAAAAATCCGTTTGGTCTTCAAGAAAGAGATAAAGATGAAATTAATGCAAAACTTGCTGAATTAAATGTTTTAAGAAAGAAAATTATTTTGCCGCTAATACCGTTAAGCAAACTAAAAAGCGCAAGTGGCGAAGAGTTTTGTTATGCAATTTATTCATTTTTAGAAGCTACGAACACGCCTAAAAATCTAACAAAATACGCAAATGATGTAAAAAATCACAGTGACAATATTGAACAGTATTTAATTTCAGGTTGGAAAGCGTTAAACGAAACCTTACAAAATATTTTTGATTGTTATAAAAACGATCAATTAAGTTTTAAAGAATTTTACGATATTTTATCACTTACTTTTGATAACATTACAATTAGTGGAATACCACAAGGTCTAGACCAAGTAAATCTTGTTAGCGCAGATAGAATAGTTTCACTTGAAACAAAGCATGCGTATATTTTAGGTTTGAATTATGGTAAATTTCCGGCAGAATTCAAAAATACGGGAATATTCAACAACACAGAAAAAGGCTTTTTAGAGGCCTTAAACATAAATTTAAAAAACGATTATATCTCTAAATGCATTGATGAAGATTTTATTGCATACAAAGCAATTACGGCAGCTACTGAATCTGTCTGTTTGTCGGCAATTAGCAGTGATTTTAATGGCAGTCAAGAAACATCTCCGATATTTAAAGACATAATTAAAAGCTTAAATATAAACAAAGCGTTAGTCCCAAATCGTGATAATCCATATTTATATTGTGAAACACCGTTACAGGTTATAACTGCGGCTGTCCGTGCTGATGATAATGAATTGTTAAAAGAACTTTTAAATAGTGCCGATGTTAGCGAAGAAAATAAGTTTTTAATCAAACATATTTTAAATGCTGACGTAGCGACTTTATCGAATATTGATATTTCCATTGCTAAAAAAGTTTATGGTACCGAACTTAACGTTTCGCCAAGCAAATTAGAACAGTTTTATAAGTGCCCGTATGCTTATTTGTTTAAGTACGGACTTAAAATCAATACGCGTGAAAAAATTGATTTTAAGTTTATGCAACGAGGAACTATAGCGCATTATGTTCTTGAAAAGATATTATTAAACGATTTTGATAAAATTTCTAATGCTGATGTCAGTGAAATCAAGCCCTTAATTGACGGTTATATTATAGAATATATAACTGCTTCTGTTGGCGGAAGTGATTTGCTGGATGGTGAAGGCAATTATTTGCTTAAGCGTATTGCCGCTATGCTTTATGATTTGGTACCGTATGTGGTTAAAGAGTTAAAATTAAGCGAATTTAAGCCACAAAGATTTGAACTTAAAATTGGTGATGATGGCGAAATTTCTCCAATAATGATTGAAGGCGATGGTTTTTCTGCTAAAATCGGCGGAGTAGTCGATAGGGTAGATATTGCCGAATTTGATGGACAAGCATATATAAAGATTGTAGATTATAAAACAGGTGTTAAGAATTTTAAATTACCCGATGTTCTTTTTGGGCTTAATCTTCAAATGCTTATATATTTATGCGCTATATGCGAAGATGGAAAACTTGGTAAGATGCCTGCTGGAATCATCTATCAACCACTTAATCATATAATTTTAAGTGGCGTTGATAAAAAGTCAAACAACGCTGCGAAATCAAAGGGCGTCATAGTTGAGGACGTTGAAATTATTAAAGCAATGGACCCAACAGGAATGTATATGCCGGTATCTTTCAATACCGACGGAAGTTTAAGCAAAAATTCATCAACTTTGCAGTTTGATGAATTTGAAAAAGTTTTTGAGTATGTAAAAAAGAAATTTGCAGAAATGTGCACGCGTATTGTTAAGGGCGATATTTCGGCAATTCCTTGTAACGCAGACTCTCAACACTTAACTTGTTCTTGGTGCGAATATAAAAATATTTGCGGTAGAACTAATGAAGATGCATCAACTACTGTTCGTAGTATGAGTAAATCTGAATTTATTGAAAACATAGAAAGGGGTACTTCTGATGGCGTTTGAGTTAACACGTGAACAACAAAACGCAGTTGATGCTAACGGCAAGGTTCTTGTGTCTGCTGCCGCGGGCTCGGGCAAAACTGCTGTTTTGGTTGAAAGGGTAATGCGTCGTTTTTGCAATGAAGAATCACCCCTAATGGCCGATAGGGCGTTAATAGTTACGTTCACTAATGCAGCAGCGGCTGAGCTAAAAATTAAAATAGAATCAAAACTACAACAAATGGTCGCAGAGAATCCGCATAACTTTTTATTACGTAGACAAAGTATGTTAATTAAGAGCGCTAAGATTTGCACCATAGATTCATTTTGTATTTCGTTGGTTAAAGAATATTTTAATCTATTAGATATTTCTACTGATTTTAAGACAACGGATGCATCAGAACTAAATGAAGATTATACAGAAATACTTGAGGATATCTTTAAAGAAAAACACAACTCTTCTGATGAGCATTTTCAGTATTTACTTAACGCTTTGCAGACCGGCTACGATGATTATTATTTAAAACAAATCGTTTCGGAAATTTATGATAAAAGTTGTTCAATGCCATATCAGTTTAAATGGCTTGACGGTTTAGTTGAACAGTATATTGAAACTGCTACTAATTTTGAAAAATCCAAATGGGTTGAAACTATTTGCGATAGTTTGCTATACCACGCTAACTTTGCATATAACGAAGCTATAAACCTAAAAAGTGAAGCTTTGGCTGACGATAAGTTTTTTAATAAGTATGAAGCACAAATATCTGCAAGGGTTAATTTTGCAAAGTCTATTGTAGATGCATTACGACTAAGAAATTGGGATGCAGTGTATAATGAATTAAAATCCCATAATTCTGATACTTTAAAAAAGAATAACACAAAAGATGCAATGATTTCAGCAGCTATTGTTAATTCTAAAAATGCTGAAAATAATCTTATAAAAAAATTAAAAGAAAGTTTTTTATATGATAAGAAAACCGCATTAAAGTCTACGCAAGATTTTAGTGTAATAATTCAATATATCTCTGAAATAGTTAAAGAGTATATTGAAAGAATTTACGAAAACTCGGTTCAAAAAAATGTTTTTACTTTTGACCAAATTGAACATATGGCATTAAAATTGCTTACTGAGAATACCGATATAGTTACGGAAAACTTTAATCAAAACTATGATGCTATTTTAGTTGACGAATATCAGGATACAAATAATCTTCAAGATGAAATTTTCAACATTTTAAGCGCAAAAAAAGGCGAACTTTTCATGGTTGGCGACGTTAAACAAAGTATTTATGGTTTTAGAAATGCCAATCCTGATAATTTCTTAACTCGAAAAGATACATACCCAGATTACTCTCCTGGAAATAAAAACAGTAAAATTTTACTAAGTGGTAATTTTAGAAGCAGAAAAGGTGTATGTGATTTTGCTAATTATCTTTTTTCGGCTTATATGACTAAATCTGATGCGGATATGGATTATACTGAAGACGAAGCTTTAATTCCTCTTGGAGAATATCCTGAAAACAATGAAAGTGCGGTTGAAATATATCTTACCGAACCACAAGAAGGACTGAATAATCCTTCTGCTGAAGCTAATTTAATAGCCGATTATATAGAAGCTACGTTACAAAAAGAGCCATTCTTGCGTGCTGATAATGGTGCATTAAGAAAGGCCGAGATAGATGATTTTTGCATTTTGATGCGCTCGCCAAAAAATAAAATTAAACATTATGTAGAAGTGTTTAAAAGCAGGGGAATACCTGTAAGCACGCCATCGCAAAAGTTTAGCGAAGCTAGCGAGATTATTGCTGCTTTGTCTTTACTTAAGGCTATTGATAATTTTAACGATTGCTTGTCTTTGGCTGCGTTATTAAAAACACCTATATTCAATTTTGATGAGAATGAAATTGCTGAGATTAGGGTTAAAAACAAATACATCCCTTTATATCTTAATCTTAAAAATGCGGCAACTGAAGGCAATAAAAAGGCAGAATATGCTTATAATTTCTTACTTAAAGCATCTCGTTTAAGTGCTACTTTACCTGTGCATAAACTACTGTCTAAGTTGTTTGCAGAATGCGGCTTTATCGAAATTTACTCATCATTAACCGGTGGTGAAATGCGAAAAGCTAACCTGCGACTTTTAATAGAAAAAGCGGAAGCCTATAATTATGCAGATAAAGGTATTTCTGATTTTGTTAAATTTATTGAATCTGATAGTAATACCTCTTTGTCTGCCAATATTATTACTTCTGATAAATCTGTTCAAATAATGAGTGTGCATAACTCTAAAGGATTACAGTTCCCAATTTGCATAGTTTGCGGACTTAACAGCGAGTTTAACCTTAGGGATTCCAGTAACAAGATTATCAGTGATGATAATTTAGGAATCGCCTTTGATTACAATGATTGCGAAATAGGTTCTGTTATTACTCCAATTTCAAAAATTGCAATTAAAAGAGCAACGATAAATAAAACATACAAAGAGGAATTGCGTTTATTGTACGTTGCTTTAACAAGAGCTTGTGAGAAGTTGGTTTTGGTTTCTTCTGTTAATAAAGTTGATACGTTTTTAGATAAGGTAAGTGATATTGCAAAAGTTAACTCAAGCGGAACACTACCGTTTAATAAGAACGCACTTTATAACTGTTCTAGTTATGCACAGTGGATTTTTTCGGCGATAATATGTCATAAAAATGGCAACCACCTAAAACGAGGGGAACAATATGTTCCAATTGTTAATAATGATTGCTATTTTACAGTTAAATTATACGATAATGCCGAATCACAAAATCTTTCAAACAGAATTGACGTTTCTATTGCCGAACTTTGTGAAAAGGACTTTGATTTTAATTATAACTATCCTTACAAACAGTTAAATACCGTGCCGGCAAAAACATCTGTTACTGATATTCTTGGCAGTAGTACGTCTGCAGAACTTGTTTTTTCTGAAAAGCCTAAATTTATGTTTGAAAGTGGCTATACTTCTGTTGAAAAAGGAACAGCTACTCATAAATTCATGGAGTATTGCGATTATGGCACCGCTTCAATTAGCATTGACGATGAAATCAATAGGCTTTACGAATGGCAGTATATTTCTTTAGATGAAGCAGAAATTATTGATAAAGAAAGTGTTAAAGCTTTTTTCGAGAGCTATGTGTATTCAACAATTTTAAAGGCAAAACGCATACACAAAGAATACAGATTTCTGACTAAGGTTAAAGCAAAAGAAATATCCTCTGATATAACCGATGATAGCGAATATTCTATCGTTCAAGGTGTAGCTGACTGTATTATTGAAAATGATAATGATATTATCATAGTTGATTTTAAAACCGATAAGATTAAAGATGAAGCTGTTTTAAAAACTCGTTATAAGAAACAGTTGGATTTATATTCGAATGCCTTACAAGAAATATTCAATAAACCGGTTTCAAAAAAGATTATATATTCATTCTATATGAAAAAGTGCATTGAAATCTAAAACACCATTGGCTGTATTTGTTTACCGTTCAATGCTTCTTCAATGGTTTGCGGAATTAAATTAAAATCCGCAACCATTGAGCGAGGTTTTTTGTTTTTGTCGTCTTGCCTGAATGGTACGAAATAATAATTTCTATAATTAAATATTGCGCCTATGTTTTTAGCGGCGGCACCTAATGCGTCGTTGGTCGAAGGTGCGATTATTAGCGGACGAGAATTTCTTAAATGCGACTTTGCCGCCATCGTTACGGTTGTATCAACAATCCCTGCGGCGAGTTTTGCCATGGTGTTGCCTGTACAAGGTGCGATTATCATAATATCAGTCATGTTTTTTGGACCTATTGGTTCA
>JAZOQV010000057.1:0-39699 GCA_045656265.1 Acutalibacteraceae bacterium
AATAGTATTTAGCACAAAACTAATTTCCAAAAGGAGTAAATTGATAAAATGGAATATTTGTTTTATGTTTTAGAAGCAGCGTTAGGTTATCTTTTAGGCTCGATAAGTTTTTCTGTAATTCTTACAAAGCAAAAATATAAAGTAGACGTTAGAACCGAGGGTAGCGGTAATGCAGGCGCTACCAACGTTGCCCGTGTTTTCGGTATGAAAGCGGGATTATTTACATTGCTTTTCGATATTTTAAAAATGGTTATCCCAATGGCAGTTGGCTTGGCTTTAAGTGGCGATTGGGGTGTAACCGTTGCAGGTGCTTGTGGTATTATAGGCCACTGCTTCCCCCTTTACTTTGGGTTTAAGGGTGGCAAGGGTGTGTCGGTAGCGGCTACAATTGCTATGTTTATAGATTGGCGTGTTACCGTTATTTCTTTGCTTGTGTTTGTAATTTTTGTTGCAATCACTCGCATTGTTTCGATTTCTTCTTGCCTTGCGGCAACATCGGTTTTGGTATGCACCATAGTTTTTTGCAGCGGCGAGTGGGCACCAATAACCTTGGCGTTATTCACAGCGGTTTTGGTTATCTTTATGCACCGCAGTAATCTCCAAAGGCTTGTGCGTGGCGAAGAAAAGAAATTCAGTCCTAAAAAATAGGAGAAAACTATGCTAAAAAAGATACTTTCTTTAGCGCTTTCTGTTATGTTGCTGGCTTTTACGGGGTGTCAGAAAACCACTTCTAAAACCGCAATATATTTCGATACGGTTGTAACCTTGAAAGCAGAGGGCGAAATACCTAAAGAGGCATTCTCATTGCTTGAAAGGTACGATAAACTTTTCTCTGCAACCAATAAAAATAGCGAACTTTATAAACTTAATACTAGTGGCGAACTTGTGGTTGATAGCGAACTTGCAAGTGTTATAGAAAAGTCGCTTGAGTATTCTGGAATTAGCGGCGGCAGTTTTGATATAACCGTTAAGCCATTAAAAGACCTTTGGGGTTTCTCGGCAAATCCTAAAGTGCCAACCAAAGCGCAAATAAATACCGCCTTGCAAAAGGTGGATTACAAGGCGATAGAAATAGACGGTAATAAGGTTAAATTAAACGATAGGCAGATTGATTTGGGCGGTATCGCCAAGGGCTATATTGCCGATAAACTTGCCGAACTTTATATTAAAAACGATATAGATGGCATTATAAATTTGGGCGGTAACATAATGTTGCCTACCTTACAAAAAAAGCCATATAAAATCGGCATAACCGACCCTAATAATACCGACGAAATTATCGCTACTGTAAGCGTAAATAGCGGTGCGGTGGTAACAAGCGGCACTTACGAGCGAAACTTTACAGAAAACGGTAAAACCTACCACCACATTTTAGATACTAAAAGCGGCTATCCCGTAAAAAGCGGTATTGCTTCGGCAACGGTGCTATCCCCTAGTGCTACCAGTGCAGACGCGTTATCCACAATTCTTATATGTTTCGGGGAAAACGAGGGTCTTAAACTTATAAATTCTTTAGATAACACCGAGGCGATTTTAGTAACCGATAGCGGCGAAATTAAACTATCAAACGGTTTAATAAAAGAAAATAAAACAATAAAATACAAATAAAACTCCCCACCTATCTTTAGGTGGGGATAATTTGTTTATGAAACTTTGCTTAATTGCATCCTGTGATGATATGCACAAAAGAGGGGAATTATTTAGCAAACTTAACGGCTGTTCCGTACACAATTACCTCTGCGGCACCCTGCATAACTGCAGAGGATGCATAGCGGATGTTAATGACCGCATCTGCGCCTAAACTTTCCGCCTCTGCAACCATTCGTTTTGTTGCAAGGGCACGTGCTTCATTCATCATTTCATTATAGGCTTTTAGTTCTCCGCCTACCAAAGTTTTAAAACTTTGCGCTATATCTTTTCCAATGTTTTTAGACTGAATTGTGCTCCCTTTTACAAGAGATAGGGTTTCAAGCTCTTTTCCGCTGATAAAATCAGTATTTACTAATATCATCTTCTTCACCTTTCTTTATTTCATTTATTCTTTCTATGCAGACATAAATCATAATTCCCGAAAAAACAAGCGGGATGACGCCCAAAATATATTTCCAAAAACCATTAATCAGAGAAATCAAAAACCCGAAATACGCAATATAATACAGTATCATAATGACTGTAATGATAATCGGGGCAATCATTTTCTTTTTTTGCGAATTCAACTTTGGCACCACCATAAATTTCTGTTTGGTATATTATATCATATATTAGCCTTTAGTACAATATGTTTAATAAAAATCCCTCTGTCAATTGCTCGACAAAGGGATAATTTTGCTTTATAAGCTTATTTAATTTTCACCTTTTTAACCTTGCTAAACGCTCCGTATACCTTTTTACCGCTTACGGTTTTGTAAGAGCGGATTTTTACATAGTAGGTCTTTTTGGATTTTAGGCTTTTTATGGTTTTAGATGTAGTTTTGTAACTATTTGTGAAAAAGGTGTTTTATTTTTGTAATATGTGTGTTATAATTAGTGTGTATAAATATATATAAGCAAATACGGATAATCCGAACCTGATTTTAAAGGGAGGCTTTTCGCCGTTGCTTTGTTAAAATACTCGTTAATCCAATAAAGGAGGTTTTGGTGTGAAAAGGTTAATATCTATGCTTTTGTGCGTGGCAATTTGTTTTGCGTTTAGCGGATGTAATTATCTTTTAGGCGAGTCGGATAACCTCTTGCAAGCGCCAAAACCGGACGAAACTTTGCAGCAGATACAAAAGGCTTTAAAGGCGGCGGACATCCCCGATGGATATACCCTAAAAGCCGCAAAAAGCGGTAACTATCGCTCGGCGTACGTGGTAAAGGATATAAACGGAAACGGCGAAAACGAGGCGGTTGTTTTTTATGCCGAACATAAAGGCACCGAAGAAACCTTAAAATTAACCCTTTTAAAATCCAAAGGTAACGATTGGCAGGTAAGCGCCAACGCGCATTTGGCGGGCACTAATTTAGAGCGTGTCGATTTTGGCGATTTTAATGGCGATGGAACAGACGAACTTGTGGTGGCGTGGAACATATACGGCGCACCCGAAACCAGACTTTCGGTGTTCCGCATAAACGACTTAAAACTCAAAGGCATATTTGAAGAGCGGTATACAGATTTTTGTATTTACGATATGGATACCGACGGGCGCGACGACCTGATGCTGTTTACGATAGACACGATTGAAAAAATCTCGCAGTGCAGTATGTATGTCGAGGGTAGCGAAGGCTTTGCAAAGCAAAGCGAGGTTGGTACCGATAAAAACGCGGTTGGATTTAAAAGCATAAGAAAATCTGCGGTTGACGGTAAGCCGGCGCTATTTGTAGATTGCACGCTTTTAGAGGGCGGACTTTTTACCGAACTTATAACGTTAGGCGCAAAAGGCTTACAGGCACCACTTTACGCGCAGTCGGGTCAAAGCAGTCTTATTACCAAGAGATATCAAAATATTCTTTGCGGCGATGCAAATCACGATGGCGTTGTAGAAATTCCGTGCGGAACGGTCTTGCCTAGCGGGGACGACCAGCAAAACGCACTCGACCTTATAGAGTGGAAGCAGTTTAGCGGTGGCGCACTAACCTTAAAAGAGCGTAGCGTGGTATCTGCGGCGCGACAGTATAAGTTTATAATAGACGAAAATTGGCTAGGGTCGTTCGCAGCGGCTTCTAGCGATAATGACGGAATTGATATTTACGAATATAACGATAAATCAAGGGGCAAACTCGTGCTGTCTTTAAAGGCGGTAAGCACAGAAAACTTCAACCCCGACGAATTTGAAGATTGGTTTGTAATAAGCCAAAACTACAAAACGGTGTATATAGCAAAAATTGTAGAAAAGCAGAGCAAACTTGGAATTATTGATAAAAAAACGGTTAAAAAGCATTGGGAAGAAAAAATTGTGGAGGAAGGATAAGAATGAAAAAGGTACTTGTTGTAGAGGATGAAGCCGCTATAAGAGAGTTTGAGGTTATAAACCTTAAACGCGGCGGTTATGAAGTAGTAGAGGCGGGCGATGGAGCAGAGGCTTTGCGCCTTTTTGACGAAAGTGGCGGCGATTTTGATATTGCGCTACTCGATATAACCATGCCCGAAATGGACGGTTTTAGTTTGTGTAAAGAACTTCGCCGTCGCACACAAACCTTGGGTATTATTATGCTAACCGCAAGAACTCAAGAAATGGATAAAATCAGTGGCCTTATGCTTGGCGCCGACGACTATATTACAAAACCTTTCAGCCCCACAGAACTGCTCGCTCGCGTAGATAGGCTTTATTGCAGGGTTGAAATGCAAAACGGCAAAGGCGCAGGTCTTTCAAGTGAGATTACCTTGGGCGATTTCGCACTTGACCTAAGACGTCGCGCACTTTCAAAAGCAGGTAAACATATCGACTTAACTCAGGTCGAGTTCCAAATTGTTGAATATTTCTTCACAAATCCCGACACCCCGCTTGACAGAACCGATATACTAAATCACGTTTGGGGTACGAATTACTACGGCGACGAAAAGATTGTTGACGTTAATATCCGTCGTCTTCGTATGAAGGTAGAAGATAGCCCTTCAAGACCCAAATATTTGTTAACAGTTTGGGGTATGGGCTATAAGTGGTCAACAGAAAACTAATAGATAAATTTTAAAAAGGCAGGTGAGATACTTGGAAACGGTTATTAAGGTAAGGGGCATTATGACAAGGTGGCTAACCAACATAATGCTAACTTTGGTGGCGGTAGTGCTTATAATAGAAACCGCGTTTGGATTTTTTGTATATTCATATTACTGCAATATGGCGCGCTCTACTGCCGATAGCTATGCCAGGTATTTTACGGGCCTTAGTTATAGCACGCCTGATAAGTTCGCAGAAAGCGCGATGGAATATGTAGAGGAATTTCAGCACGAAGGTCAAATGAAGGTGCAGATTATCGACTCTATGGGCAACGTGGTTGCCGATACTAGCGGCTATCTTTACAGCGAAACCACCATGCCCGATTACACCGATGCGTTAAAAAGCGTAGACGGTGTAGGTTCGTATAGGGGCAAGACACCCTCGGGCGAAACAGTAATGTGCGAAACCTTTTTACTAAACGATACCGGCAACGGTGTTAACGGCGCAGTAAGATGGACTATTTCAATGCGCCCTATATATTTAAGATTTATCGTGGCAATGCTTGCCGCAACAGTTCTAGGTATTACAATAATTATCGTTGCAAGTTATATGGGCAGATACTTTAATCGTTCAATCGTGGTGCCGGTACGTGAGGTTAGTAGCGCTGCAAGAAGAATTGCGATGGGCGACTTTAAGGCAAGGCTAGAGGTTTCTAAAAACGACGAAATCGGTGAACTTTGCGACACCATTAACTATATGGCGGGCGAACTAAGTAATGCCGAACAACTTAAAAACGACTTTATTTCTTCGGTATCGCACGAACTTCGCACACCTTTAACCGCTATTAAGGGTTGGGGCGAAACCTCGAAAATGTCGGTAGGTAGCGATAACGAACTTGTAGAAAAGGGTATAAACGTTATTCTGCACGAGGCGGAAAGACTTCAAGGACTCGTTGAAGAACTACTCGATTTCTCTCGCATACAGTCGGGCAGACTTTCGGTTGAAACCTCGCAGATAGATATTGCGGGCATTATCGACGAGGCGGCAGAAATGTACGATGAAATTGCGCGCAGGCAGGGTATTATCGTAAAGGTTGCAAGGCCCTATTCCCTACCCCCTGTTATCGGCGATATAAACCGTCTAAAGCAGGTGTTTATAAATATAATAGATAACGCGGTTAAGTACACCGTAAGCGACGGACTTGTAGATATAAACGTTACGGTTGAAGAGGGGTTTATCCGCGCTTGTATAAGAGATACCGGTGTTGGTATTCCCGAAAAGGATATCGACAGGGTTAAGGAAAAATTCTATAAAGCAAACAAAACTATCAGAGGCAGCGGTATAGGTCTTGCGCTTGCCGACGAGATACTAAAACAACATAACGGACTACTGTTTATTGAAAGCGTTGAAAATGAGGGTACCACCGTAACAATCGTGCTACCCGTCGCGCCTCAAGAGGCAGTAGAGGAAGGATAAGGATATGCCTAAAAAAACATCAATTGGCGGTCAAGCGGTAATCGAGGGCATTATGATGAAGGGCCCAAAAAAGACTGCGCTTGCCGTAAGGATACCTGACGGTAGTATTGATATTGAGTATATCAAAGAAAAGCATTTAAAGGATAAGTGCAAGTTCTGGGGACTGCCCGTTATCCGAGGCACCGTTAATTTTATAGAGTCTATGATTATAGGCTATTCGGCTATGATGAAATCTGCCGAAAAATCGGGTTTTACAGATATAGAAGAAGACGAAAAGCCTAAAGACGAGAAAAAACAGTCGGTTTTAATGGGATTTATTATGACCGTTGCAAGTGTCTTGGGTGTAGCGCTTTCAATATTTTTGTTTATGTATCTCCCAAGCCTTGCATTTGACCTTGTAAATCGTGCTTTCGGTGGCGAAATTTCGGCATTTAAAGCCGTTTTTGAGGGCGTTATTAAAATGGCAATATTCGTAATATATATGTTATTAGTATCCAGAATGAAGGATATAAAACGCGTTTTCAGTTACCACGGAGCAGAGCATAAGACAATCTTTTGCTACGAAGCGGGCGAGGAATTGACGGTAGAGAATGTTAGACGTCAAAGTCGCTTGCATCCGCGTTGTGGCACCTCCTTTATGCTTTTAATGTTGGTGGTAGGTATACTTATCGGCATCATTCTTACTTGGTGCTTTCCCAGTCTTCAACGCTCGGATTTCAGAATAGCGTGGGTTTTAATAAAAATACTTATCCTGCCAATTATTTGTGGCGTTGGTTATGAACTTTTGCGCTTTTGCGGTAGGCACGATAACAAGTTTACAAGGGCTATTTCGGCGCCGGGTATGTGGATGCAGAAAATCACTACAAACGAGCCCGATGACTCAATGATAGAGGTCGCAATAGAATCCTTAAAAGCAGTACTCCCCGAAAATGACGAGGAGGATAACTGGTAAATGGACCTATTGGGCGCAAAATCTTGCGTTATAGAAATATTAGAATCGGCAGGCATTGAGGATAGTGCTTTTGAGGCGGAACAACTTATAATGCACACCTGCGACCTGTCGCTTGCAACATTGAGAATAGATGGTTTTCGAAAGATAACCGAAGCGCAAGAGAAAAAACTTTTGGCGCTTTCTAAAAAACGCGCAGAGCATTATCCGTTGCAATATCTTTTGGGCGAGTGGGAGTTTTACTCTCTCCCCTTTAAAGTAAACGAAGATGTGCTAATCCCAAGGGCCGACACAGAACTTTTGGTAGATTTAGCACTAGATTATATCGGCGAAAGCGAGAACCTCCAAATTATAGACTTGTGTTCGGGTAGCGGCTGTGTTGCAATAGCGATTGATAAGAACACTAAAAACTGCAACGTAACCGCCGCAGAAAAGTATACTAAAACACTAGACCTTTTAAAAGAGAATATTAAACTTAATCACTCAAGCGTAAAGGCGATAGAGTGCGACGTTTTAAAAGAGGGGTTCGGCAGTTACGATTTAATAGTAAGCAATCCGCCGTATATAAAAAGCGACGTTGTGCCCACTTTAGATAAAGAGGTGTTGCACGAACCTCAAGTGGCGCTAGACGGTGGCAAGGATGGACTAGAGTTTTATAAAGCAATACTTCGTAATTGGCTACCCACTTTAAGACCGGGCGGCGCTATTATGGTAGAGATAGGTTACGACCAAGGGAACGAGGTAATGGAACTCTTTAAAGCCTCAAAATTAACTAATATTGAGTGTAAATGTGATTTTAACGGCAACCAAAGGGTGATTATTGGGACTTTGCCTTTTTAAAATCGTTGAACACATATTGTGTGTATAATACAATTAAAACATAAAAATTAAAGCATATTTTGCTTTTGGAAGGACGGATAAATATGGCAACAGATAAAGAAAAAGCATTAAGCACCGCGTTGCAACAAATCGAAAAACAGTTTGGTAAAGGCGCGGTTATGAAACTTGGCGAAAACGTAAAGATGAACGTAGAGCATATACCAACAGGCTCGCTTTCTTTGGATGCGGCACTCGGTATTGGCGGTATCCCAAGGGGCAGAATCGTTGAAATGTACGGCCCTGAATCTTCGGGTAAAACCACCGTTGCGCTTCACTGTGTAGCAGAAACACAGAAACGTGGTGGCACCGCCGCATTTATAGACGTAGAACATGCACTTGACCCAATCTATGCCGCAAAACTTGGCGTAGATATAGATTCACTTTTGGTATCACAACCCGATACGGGCGAGCAGGCTTTGGAAATTGCCGAGGCGCTTATTCGCTCGGGTGCAATTGAAATTGTTGTTATCGACTCGGTTGCAGCATTAGTACCAAGAGCCGAGATAGAGGGCGAAATGGGCGATAGCCACGTAGGTTTGCACGCAAGACTTATGTCGCAAGCACTAAGAAAACTAGCAGGCGCGCTTTCAAAAGCAAACTGCGCCGCAATCTTTATTAACCAACTTCGCGAGAAGGTTGGCGTTATGTACGGTAATCCAGAGGTAACAACAGGCGGCCGCGCACTAAAGTTCTATGCTAGCGTACGTATTGAAATCCGCAGAACAGAAACCATCAAGGTTGGTGGCGAGCCAATAGGCAACCGCACCAAAGCAAAGGTTGTTAAAAATAAGGTTGCACCTCCATTTAAAGAGGCACAATTTGATATTATGTATGGCGAGGGCATTTCAAGAACCGGCGAGATTATCGACCTCGGCGTTGAAACAGAGGTGCTAAAGCGTAGCGGCGCTTGGTTCTACTATGGCGAGATGCGCCTTGGCCAAGGCAGAGATAATGCAAAGATTACCTTGCAAGAAAATCCTGAACTAGCAAAAGAAATCAGCGATAAAGTTATGGCTAAATTGCAAGAGTCAACCTTGTCTGAAAATGCAAAAATATCTGAAAAAGTTAGCAAAGAGGCATCTGCACCAAAGTCCGAAGAAACGGACATCAAATCCGCTATGCCTAAAATCAGCATAGACATCGCAGTAGACGACGAATAATGGTTTTATTAGAAATCACACCGTCTCGCAAGCACCTAACTGCCTTGCGTTTTTCGGAAGAGTATTTACCCGAAGGTGCAAAACCGCAAAAAGATGGGCTAATATATCTAGATAGCGATTTTTGTGTTGAAAAGAAGTTAGCAAAGGGTACTAACTTTACCGAAGAAGAAATAGACGAACTTTATTTAGAATCGGAAAAGCGCAGAGCAAAAAGCAAGGCTTTATGGTTGCTTTCCCGCCGCGATTATCCGTCGGGACTTTTGCAGAAAAAGTTAAAAGAAACCTTTGCGGAGTCGGCGGCAGATTACGCCGTTTGCAGAATGGTAGAATTAGGTCTTGTAAACGACCTTGCTTATGCAAAAGCGCTAGCCGAATCTTTAATAAAATATAAGGGCATAGCGCCAAGACAGGCGCCCTACGTGATGGCAGAAAAAGGGGTAGACCTAGGTCTTGCAAAAGAGGTTCTGGCAGAGCGCGACGATGACCCGAAAGAATCCATAAAACACTTGGTAGAAACAAAGTATTTAAGAAAACTTTCAGAACCCAAGGGTAACGAAAAGGTGTTTGCGGCACTTGTTCGCAAAGGGTTCGGGTATAGCGATATTCGTTCAGTTTTAGAGCAGTACACAAAAGAAGAATTTTTTAGCGACTATTAGTTTTGGAGAATGATTATGAGTTATAAAATCGGTATGGTGTCCTTAGGATGTCCAAAAAATCAGGTAGACGCCGAGGTTATGCTAGCCGCCCTAACTGCGGCGGGGTATGAGTTGACCCAAGCAGAATCAGAGGCGGATGCAATCATCATCAACACCTGCGGCTTTATAGAGGACGCAAAGACCGAGGCTATCGAGAACATTATCGAGGTAGCAAAATTTAAAACCGACGGCACCTTAAAAGCGCTTATAGTAACGGGGTGCTTAGCCGAAAGGTACCGCGATGAAATCACTCGCGAGATACCCGAGGTTGACGTGGTTGTCGGTATAGGCAAAAACAAAGATATTGTAAATATTGTTAAAGAGGCTATCGAAGGTAAACCTCAAAACCACTTTGGCGAAAAATGTGAGTTGGAACTTTCGGGCGAGCGCATATTAACCACTCCCCCCTACTCTGCTTACCTAAAAATCGCCGAGGGTTGCGATAACTGTTGCACCTACTGTGCAATACCACTAATCCGTGGCAGTTTCCGTTCGCGTAGTATCGAATCGTGTGTTAGTGAGGCTAAAACCTTGGCAGAGCGTGGCGTAACCGAACTTATTTTGGTAGCGCAAGATACCACACGTTATGGCGAGGACTTGAATGGTGGCAAATCGCTTTTGCCCGAACTTTTAAAAGAACTTTGTAAGGTAGAGGGCATCCATTGGATTCGCACCCTTTACACCTACCCCGAAAGAATCACTGACGAACTTTTAGAGGTAATTGCCACTGAAAGCAAGGTTGTTCCTTATTTAGACATTCCTTTGCAACACTGCAACGGAGAGATTTTATCTAGAATGAACCGCAGCGGCGATTATAAATCACTAAAAGAACTTATAGCAAAAATCCGCAATGCGGTACCCGATATTACGCTTCGCACCACGTTTTTGGTCGGTTTCCCCGGAGAAAGCGAAGAGCAGTTCTGTGAACTTTGCGAGTTTGTAAAGGAAATAGAGTTTGATAGACTTGGCTGCTTTGCATATTCCGAGGAGGAAGGCACGCCTGCCGCAGAATTCGAGGGTCAGGTAGATAAACAGTTAAGGCAAGACCGCTCGGAGAATATTATGGAAGAGCAACTACTTATCGCCGCTAAAAAGAATAAGCAAAAAATTGGCACAACGCAAGAGGTGCTTATAGAGGGTTACGATAATTATATTCGTTGCTATTTCGGCAGAAGTGCGGCAGACGCCCCTGAAATCGACGGAAAGGTGTTCTTTATATCGCCGACCCCGTTAAAAATAGGCGATTATGTAAAGGTACATATTAACGATACATTAGATTACGACCTGTTGGGCGAATTGGAGGAATAAAAATGAACACACCTAACAAATTAACACTAATTAGAATGATAGTAGTCCCCTTCTTTTTGCTAGCATTGGTTTTAAAGTTTCAACATGCAATGCTTGTAGCCTTGGTGCTATTTATCGCGGCATCGCTTACCGATTATTTTGACGGAATGCTTGCAAGAAAACACGGACTTGTAACAAATTTTGGCAAGTTTTTAGACCCCCTTGCCGATAAAATGTTAACCACTTCTGCCCTTTTGGGTTTTATGATTATGGATTCGTCGGTGCTTCCCGGCGCTATGTGGATAACCTTTATAACCCTCTTCCGCGAGTTCGTGGTGTTCGGTATAAGGCTTGCGGCAGTATCTGATGGTGGCAAGGTTGTTGCCGCTAATATTTGGGGTAAGGCAAAAACCGTTAGCCAAATGGTCGGTATCATAACCGTTATTTTCGTGCAGTGGCTACGTATTGATACAGTTCTTCTTACGGACTTGGCTTATGAAATTCTGCGTTTAGTCGGCGTATGCGCTATGTGGATTTCGGCAATACTAACCATAGTTTCGGGCGTTATTTACGTTATAGATAACGCAAAGTTTATCGACCCTAAAAAATAAAGGTAGACAAATTATAAAAAATGTAATATTATATAGTATATAAGTTCAAAGGCTTTTATGCGGAAAGAGTAACTTGGGTATGACTTTTCAGAGAATTGGTGTCAAAGGCTGTAAGCACCAAAAAGTTAAAACAAGTGAAGTGCCTCCGCTAGCTTAGTGCCCCAACGATTTTTATCTAGTATGGCGCTACGGGTTAACACCGTTACCAACGTTAGAAAGATTAAGGCTACGGCCTTTAACTTGGAGTGGAACCGCGACCAAAATCGTCTCCTTGCTGTTTTTGCGCAAGGAGATTTTATTTTTTATATAGTTAATTAAGGAGAATTGTTATGTTCGCTAGAATGAAGGAGGATATAAAGGCGTTTATTGACCGCGACCCTGCGGCACGCTCGATGCTTGAAATAGTGCTTTTGTATCCCGGTTATAAAGCCATTCGTCGCCACCGTCGCGCGCATTGGTTTTATAAGCATAATTTCAAATTTATAGCAAGATATATTTCGCAAAGAACGGTGCGAAAAACGGGAATAGAAATCCACCCCGGCGCCACGATTGGCAGACGCTTGGTTATAGACCATGGCGCAGGTATCGTTATCGGCGAAACTGCCGAAATTGGTGATGACGTACTAATTTATCAGGGCGTAACCTTGGGCGGTACGGGTAAGGATACGGGCAAGCGCCACCCAACCATTGGCAATAACGTTATGATTAGTAGCGGTGCCAAGGTGTTAGGACCTTTTAAGGTTGGCGATAACTCAAGAATTGCTGCAGGCGCGGTTGTTCTGCACGAAGTCCCGCCCGACTGTACGGTTGTGGGTGTACCTGCAAGGGTCGTAAAAAGAGGCGGTATGAAGGTGCAACAACTCGACCAGGTTCATATTCCCGACCCGGTTTCGCAAGAACTTTGCAAATTACAAGCACAAATAAATAAACTACAAGAAAGGCTAGGTGTAAACGATGAAAATATTTAACACCCTTACAAGAACTAAAGAAGAATTAAAACCAATACACGAAAACGAACTTCGCATTTATGCTTGCGGACCTACAGTTTACAACTATATTCACATAGGTAACGCAAGACCCCTTTGCGTTTTCGACGTGCTTCGCAGATATTTAGAGTGGCGCGGCGTAAAGGTAAACTTTGTTCAGAACTTTACCGATATTGACGATAAACTAATTAAAAAGGCAAACGAAGAGGGCATTACAGTTGCCGAGGTTGCCGAAAGATATATAAAAGAATTTTGGGTAGATGCTAAAGGCCTTAATGTTAGAGAGGCTACGGTGCACCCAAAAGCCACCGAGAATATTGATGCAATTATCGATCTTATTTCAAGTCTTGAGGAAAAGGGTTACGCCTATAAATCTCCAAACGGAGATGTTTATTTCAGAGCAAAGAAATTTAAAGAATACGGTAAACTTTCGCATCAACCTTTAGAGGACCTCGAAGCAGGCGCAAGAATTGACGTTTCAGAGCAAAAAGAAGACCCAATGGACTTCTGTCTTTGGAAAAGCGCAAAACCGGGCGAGCCATCTTGGCCATCGCCTTGGAGCGAGGGCAGACCGGGTTGGCATATCGAGTGTTCGGCTATGTCGGGCAGATACCTTGGCGATACTATTGATATTCACTGTGGCGGTCAGGACTTAATATTCCCACACCACGAAAACGAGATTGCACAGAGCGAGTGCGCACATGGTTGCTCATTCTCGAACTATTGGATGCACAACGGTTATATAAATGTAGATAATAGAAAAATGTCAAAGTCGTTAGGCAACTTCTTCACAGTACGCGACGTTGCAGAGAAGTACGGCTACGAGCCAATTCGCTACTTGATGATTAGTTCTCACTATCGCAGCCCAATCAATTACAGTACCGATATTATTGAACAAGGTAAGAGTGCGCTAGAAAGACTTTACAACTGCCGCGAAGGACTAGCGTTTGCAATAGAACACGCAGAAAACGGGGGAGAGGTGTCCGATTATTTGGACACACACAAGGCAGAATTCATACGTGCTATGGATGACGACCTAAATACTGCAGATGCGCTAGCCGCATTGTTTATGCTTGCAAAGGATATAAATATCACTGTTGCAAATGGCGCAGGCAAAGATACTTTAACTGCCGCACTTAAACTATTCGACGAACTCTGCGAGGTTCTTGGTATACTGTACGAAAAATCGGACAGCGATTTGGATGCAGAGGTTGAAGAACTTATCGCAAAACGTACCGAGGCTAGAAAGAATAAAGACTTTAAAACTGCCGATGCGATACGCGACCAACTAAAAGAAATGGGTATTGTTTTAGAGGATACCCCACAGGGCGTAAAATGGAGTCGCGCATAATGAAACGCGAGCCACTTGGTAACGGTACAATTATATATACTACCGACGAGTATCGTTTCGGTACAGACGCGGTGCTACTAGCCAACTTTGCAGAGCCTAAAAACCGCGATAAAATATGCGACCTTGGTTGTGGCGGAGGTATTATACCAATGCTTTTCTGCCGCGACCAAAAAGGGAGCGAGGTTGTAGGTGTCGATATACAAAGTGGCGCTTGCGAAATAGCCGAAAAGGCGGCAGTGGAGAATGGCTTTTCTAACCTTAAAATTCTTAACGCTGACCTACGCGACCTTAAAGGCAAAATGCCATTTGGCAATTATAATGTAGTTACCTGTAATCCGCCTTATAAAAAGGGCGGCGCAGGCATTACTAATCCAAACGAGGCTAGGTATATCGCAAGGCACGAGGCAGAGTGTACTTTGTCCGACGTGTGTAAAGCCGCGGCATCGCTGCTTATAAGTTCGGGTCGCTTTCTGATTTGCCACCGCCCCGAAAGACTGTGCGATATTATGGTAGAAATGCGCGCCAATAAAATAGAGCCAAAGCGCCTTCGTACCGTGCATCAGCGAACAGGAGAAGAGCCTTGGCTTGTACTTGTAGAGGGTAGGCGCGACGGTAAAAGCGGTATGCGAATAATGCCGCCGCTATACATAGAAGATAGTACGGGCGAACTATCTTGCGAAATGAAAGAGATTTACGGAATTTATAAATTTTCGGCGGAGGTGTAAAATGGCAGGCAAATTATTTATAGTAGGAACGCCGATTGGTAATCTTGGCGATATGACGCCAAGGGCGATTGAAACCTTAAGTTCGGTTGATTTTATTGCCGCCGAGGACACTCGTGTTACCATAAAACTTTTAAATCATTTCGAGATTGCAACCCCGATGATAAGTTATTATGAGCATAACATACGTGAGAGGGGAGAGGTAATAATCAGGCGCATACTAAACGGTGAAAACTGCGCTATTGTTACCGATGCAGGTATGCCCGCAATCTCCGACCCCGGTGAAGACCTTGTCCGCCTTTGCCACCAAAACGGAATTAAAATTGAATCGGTGCCGGGACCTACCGCTATGGCAACCGCCTTGGCTATGTCGGGGCTAGCGGTTGGTAGATTTTGTTTCGAAGGATTTTTAACCACTGCCAAAACAAACAGAATGGCACACCTAACCGAACTTACACACGAAACCAGAACAATGGTTTTCTATGAAGCGCCACACAAATTAGTATCAACTTTGCGTGATATGTATGAAAAGTGGGGCGACCGCGAAATTGCGCTTATAAAAGAGATAACCAAACTGCACGAAAACGCTTGGCGCACCACCTTTAGCGAGGCTTTAGCAGTGTTTGATGACACCCCACCAAAAGGCGAGTATGTGTTAATTGTTGAGGGTGCAAAGTCCGAAGAAACGGACTGCGATATTAAGTCTGCAATAGAATACGCCAAAAACTTGGTGAAAGACGGAATGCCAATTTCCGCCGCCGCCAAGACCGCCGCAAAGGCAACGGGCTTTAAAAAAGGCGATATTTACTCGGCACTACTAGAAGCAAAACAGTAAATAATTGTTATATAAAAACACCCGAGGTCTACTAAGCCTTCGGGTGTTGTTTTTTTACATTTATTGTTTTTTCGATTTCCTTTAATATCTTTTCAAGGTTATCTTCTTCTAAATCTGATATAAGACAATCGATAGCACATAATGCATCGGTCGCATCCTCGTCGTCGTGGCAAAATAAGCTATCAAAGTCATATTCATTTTCGTCAACTATAACCTTGCGACAATCATCATAGTCAGGAAAATTAAATGAATCAAATTTACTGATTTTTAGCAGACTTAAAAGTACGAAATAATAGTTTGATATTTCATTGTATATTTCGTTTATGCTTTTAGGTTTAGATAATTCTTCTTTAAGTGTTTTTTCTAACATTTCCTCAAATTGCTTTGATTTTAGTAAGTTAAAGAGATTCATAATATTACCACCTCAAAACAGTATAGCACATCATTAGAAAAACTTCAAGGAAGCAGGGATGCTTTTGATGAATCTAAAGCTTTATTTAAAGTGTGTGGTTTCAGTGAATTTTTATTTGCCTATAAACTGCCTAAGTCAATAACATTTGACAAGTCTAGATATAACTACGAAGTAGTACTATTCGGCGTATTGCTACTTTGTTAAAATATTATTGTATATGATATACTTTTAAATTTTCATCCTTTTCTATTTCTGTAGCATTCTTTTTAACCCATTTTCTAATTACTTCATATAGTGGCGATAAGAGCTGTTTTGTATCTTTTTTTATGCCTATATAATCAATCCATATTCTATTTAATTCCCCGAAGCGAGAATATTCTATATAAGGCGCCGCATAAAAAGCATCTTCCTTTAAGGAGAATTTCATTTCATCAATAATAATATAATCGTTTTTATCAACAATCAAAGAATTTTCATTGATAATTTGATTATCGTGCAAACGCCTATACGAAATATAATATAGTTGTGATTCAATATTATTCTTATCAACATATTCACAAATGTGTTCATTTTCATTTGTATAAGCGTCGGAAAATCCAAAAACGACTCCATTACATTCCTTAATAATGAAGTTGAAAAGTTCTCGCTCTTTTTCAGGTGTTATTTTAATATAATATTGTGGATTCATATTAAATTTCCCCATTTATAACTTTAATTTCGCACGCCATAATAAAAATAGCCACTGAACTTCGAACTGCCCCAATTTGTACTGTTCGCACAAACTGGGGCAGTTTACCTGCATATAGCAGACGCTTTTAAGTTTAGTGTTTATTTTGTAGGAACGATTTTGTCCTTACCGCCCATATACATACGTAGAGCTTCAGGGATATTAACGCTTCCGTCTGCATTTAGGTTGTTCTCTAAAAACGCGATAAGCATTCTAGGAGGTGCAACGCAGGTGTTGTTAAGGGTGTGTGCAAGATAGCGTTTTCCGTCCTCGCCCTGAACACGAATACCAAGACGGCGAGCCTGTGCATCGCCAAGGTTAGAACAAGAGCCAACCTCGAAATATTTTTGTTGACGGGGGCTCCAAGCCTCAACGTCGATTGACTTAACTTTAAGGTCTGCCAAGTCGCCCGAGCAACATTCGAGAGTTCTAACAGGCACGTCTAAAGTGCGGAAGAAATCAACTGTATTCTGCCATAAAACGTTAAAGAAATCTGGACTTTCTTCGGGCTTACATACAACAATCATTTCTTGTTTTTCGAACTGATGTATTCTGTAAACGCCGCGTTCTTCAATACCATGCGCACCTTTTTCTTTTCTGAAACAAGGCGAATAACTTGTAAGTTTTATTGGAAGTTCGGCTTCGTTTGTAACTGTGCCGATAAACTTACCAATCATCGAGTGCTCGCTAGTACCGATAAGGTAAAGGTCCTCACCCTCAATTTTATACATCATAGCGTCCATTTCGGCAAAACTCATAACGCCTTCAACAACGTTTCTGCGAATCATATAAGGTGGGATAACATAGGTAAAACCTCTGTCAATCATAAAGTCCCTAGCGTAAGAAATTATAGCCGAGTGAAGTCTAGCAATATCGCCCATCAGGTAGTAAAAACCGTTACCTGCAACCGAGCCTGCTGCGGTAAGGTCGATACCGTTAAATCTCTCCATAATATCGGTGTGATAAGGCACCTCGAAATCGGGAGTTACAGGCTCGCCGTAACGCTGAACCTCTACGTTTTTGCTATCGTCCTCGCCAATGGGCACAGATGGGTCGATAATGTTTGGAATAACCATCATTATATTGCGAATTTTCTCGGCATACTCTGCCTCTAACTTTTCGCACTCTGCCAAACGCTCTGAAAATTTAGTAACTTTAGCCTTTTCAGCCTCTGCCTCATCGCGTTTGCCTTGAGCCATTAGTGCGCCAATGCCTTTTGAAACCTTGTTGCGATTAGCGCGAAGTTCCGAAGCCTCGGTAATAATAGCGCGGTTTTCGGCGTCGAGTTTAATTACCTCATCTACTAAAGGCAATTTAGCGTCTTGAAACTTTTTCTTAATATTTTCTTTTACAATTTCGGGATTTTCCCTTAAAAATTTAATGTCTAGCATTTTAATTCCCTCGAAATAACAATATTTTCTAATATTTTAACACAAAAGCGTCTTAAGGTCAACGGCTATATGCCGAATTTTACAAAGGCGTAGGTGTTATTGTGAACGATGTCGGGTGCATCAGACCATTCAGAGAAACCAAGTTTTTCCTCTTTAAACTGACCCGGACTGCATATATGGCGGTCGCCCTCGTAATGCTTGTGTGGACCATATTTGTTGTAAGAACTTGGGTAAAGCACTAGTTCTACCTTGTGCTTGCCGTCTTCAACATCGGGGCAGTCTAGAGTAAACTCGTTATCGTAATGGAAGCCGTAATCCTTGCCGTCGATAAATACCTTTGCAGCGTCTGCTTTAAGTCCCTTTAAGGTAAGGGATTTAGAGAACTCTATTTCCTTTTCTACCTTGACAGTATCGTGCATAAACGGGAAACCTGCTGTGATTAAATCGCTAGCGTCAAATCCAACAGTTGCGGGGGATAGGTAGAAATTGCCCGTAGTTTCGATTTGATGTATATCAAGTGGTGTGTACTCGGAGTCTGATTTTACAAGGAACTTACCGTTTATAAATACAAATGCCTCGGTTTTGCGCTTATCACGGCGGCGGTCGCAGTACGTAATTTTAAGTTTGTCTTTTAGTTCTGCGGCATTTACAGTTACTGTAAAGCGGTCAAAATCGCCTTTAAGTTTTTTACCCTTTCCGTTTACGCGAAGGGCAGAAACGGGGTCAGAAAACTCAATTTCCAAATCTCCGATTTCTGCAGCGTTTTCTAGTGGCAACTCAATTTTACAACCAAAGATAGATTTAGAAATTTTAGGTTGTATAGTGTTGCTAGAGAAGTCGGAAACCTTAAAGCCGTTAGCGTGTTCTTTATCCCAACCCTCATATCTTTCGGCTAACTGTATTTTTTCGCGACCCTTATCGTCAAGACCCATACCTGCAACGATATGGTTTTTGATAGGCTCGTCTTTAACTCCCTCAAAGTACTCGCTAAAGGTCTTTGCAATAGCCTTTAAGCCTTCGAGTTTTTGGGCATTTTCAAAATAGCAGTCATCGCTATAATAAATTTCCGAGTAGGTCTGGCTACCGATTTTAATCTTGCCGTTTTCGATAACTGCCTCTTTGTCGATAATCTCTTCTTCGGTAACGTCGAAGTTATTGTTGTAGCCGTAGAACTTCTCAATATCTGCAATAAAGCGGTTACTAATTTCGCCTGCTTTTAGGTCGTCGGGTACGTTAACGCCGTTATGGTCGTTATGCTGAAGTGTGCCTTTTGGCAGATAACTTTTAACCACTGCCGAATGGGGAACAACAACCAAGGTTTTGGTTTCTAGTTCTTGATAGGAATATTTATCTTTCAAAGCCTTAATAATTTCGGGCATTGAATCCTGCCAGGTTTGCGAGAAAGGAATAGCAGGTGGCCAGTCTTTAATAGCGTGGCTTTTATAGCAGTATTGGCAAATGTGCAATACGAATTTGCGGTGTCCGCATTCTGCAAGCCAGTCAAGATAATTGTAGAAATCTATAGGGGATAAACCAAAACCGCTACCGCCAATAGCCTCGGTTAAAGCAAGACCGTCTTGGAACTGTTTTGCAACCGATGAGGCGATGCGTGGGAAATAGTTAGAACTCTTGTATCTTTCGAGCGCGTCAACCGCAGGAACCGAAAGTTGCCTTAGGGTTTTAAAGGGCGAGCCCGAATATCTAACATTGAAGTAAGAGTTTTCCTCGGCTTTTAGGTGGCCTGTGTATTTTTTGCCGTTGGCGGCGCACCAATCGTTAATGCGCTTGTAGAAATTATCTGCCAAAACGTCGGTTAAAATGCGCCAATAACGCAAACGGAACTCCTCATCAGATTCGTCCTCTGTAAACAGTTTGTAAAAGTCTTTTTCGGGGTTTTCGCCATACTCTTTTTCGTAGCGGTTGTCTATTTCTTTGCACCAAGGCACTGCGCCCTTTTCTTTATGTATACCGTGGCCTGCTAAGAAACCAACCTCATCACTGAAAAAGCCTTCTACATAATCCCAAGCCTCAGGGCTTAAAGATTTTTTGTAAGCCTCGTGGGTTATTTCTATAAATAAATCAACCGCCTTTTTGTCAAGAACGTTTACACTGCCTTTGGATTTTTTAGAGAAACCTTTTTTACCTCTTGGGGCAATCCACTCAATTTTGCAGTTAGGGTAGGCTTTTTTTACCATGCCGTTTGCGTGTCCGCTAGGCCAACCGTTTTCGTCATAAAGCCAAAACTCCATGCCGATGCTCTTCGAATAAAGAATAACCTCGTTTACGGTCTTCATATAGTCAGAGCTTAGGTAATGCTTTTTAAAAGGATAAAAGCGCATGTGCCAAACAACGCCCTCGTATCCGTCCTTCTTTAACCCGTCCAACTGGGCGCAAAGCCTGGAAACATCTAATTTGTCGTTGATGCTCCAAAAAGCAAGAATTTTTAACTCGTGTGTCATAAAACCACCCCAAAAAAGTTATTACTTAAAGTATAACCCAAGCAAAGTTAAAAGTAAACTGTTTTAACTAAAAAAATGAATGATTATTTTCGGGCTTAAAAAATATAAGATTTCGGTGTATTTTTTGTTGAAAGTTATTATTTAATATGTTATTATATCTAATATATATACTTTTTTAAGGTGAGATGTTATATGCCAATTACCGATTTTTTAGAAAGAAATGCAAGGCTTTACCCAAACGATAAGGCTTTAACCGAGATTACTCCGCAAAATCAGCCTGATAAAACGCTTACTTGGCGCGAGTATAATCTAATAGAAACCGCCGAGGGCGAGGAGTACCGCAGAGAGATTACCTGGGGTCAGTTCGACATTATGGCAAACCGCTTTGCGAACTTCCTTTTCACACGCGGTATAAAGCGTGGCGATAAGGTTGCAATATTGCTTTTAAACTGTATCGAGTTTTTGCCGATTTATTTTGGTATTATTAAAACGGGCGCTATCGTTGTGCCTATGAACTACCGTTACAGTTCGGAAGAAATTTTATATTGTGCCGATTTGGCTGATTGCAGAATGATTGTAACGGGTCCCGAGTTTACCGAGCGTATCGACCCGATTTTAGACAAACTTAATAGAATTACCGATTTTATCTTTGTTGGCGAAAGGGATAAAACCCCACACTTTGCCGATAACTTTGCGGATATGATTTACCACTGCTCAAGCGTTGTGCCACCTGTTGAGATTTCAGATGATGATGAGGCGGCTATCTATTTCTCGTCGGGTACAACGGGCTTCCCAAAGGCTATACTACATAACCACCGCGCGCTAGTGCATTCTTGCCTAGCCGAGCAGAACCACCATAGTCAAACACGCGACGACGTTTTCCTTTGCATTCCGCCACTATACCACACAGGCGCTAAAATGCACTGGTTTGGAAGTCTTTTGGCTGGCTCGCGCGCAGTACTTTTACGCGGTGTTAAACCCGAGTGGATAATGCAATGCATTTCTGAAGAAAAGTGTTCAATCGTTTGGTTACTAGTTCCGTGGGCGCAGGATATTTTGGACTGCATTGACAACGGCACCATAAAACTAGACGATTATAGATTATCACAATGGAGACTTATGCACATAGGCGCACAACCCGTGCCACCAAGCCTAATTAAACGTTGGAAGGCAATCTTCCCCGACCACGAGTATGACACTAACTATGGCCTTTCAGAGTCGATAGGACCAGGTTGTGTTCACCTAGGTGTTGAGAATATACATAAAGTAGGCGCTATCGGTAAAGCAGGCTACGGTTGGGAAACCAAGATTTTAGACGAAAAGCAGAATCCCGTACAAAAAGGCGAGGTTGGCGAACTCGCAGTTAAAGGCCCCGGTGTTATGCTTTGCTACTACAAAAACCCCGAGGCTAGCGCCGAGATTTTAAAAGACGGTTGGCTACTAACGGGCGATATGGCTAGAGAGGACGAGGATGGATTTATCTACCTTGTAGACCGCAAAAAAGACGTTATTATTACGGGCGGCGAAAACCTATATCCCGTACAGATTGAGGACTATTTGCGAGCAAACGATAATATTAAGGATGCCGCAGTTATCGGTCTACCCGATGCTCGCCTTGGCGAAATTGCCGCCGCTATTATCGAAATTAAAGAGGGTTGCACCCTAAGTGAATCCGACGTAGAAACTTTCTGCGAGGGACTTCCAAGGTATAAGCGACCCAAAAAGATTATTTTTGCCGACATTCCAAGAAACCCAACAGGCAAAATCGAAAAGCCGAAACTTCGCGAAATTTATTGCGGCGTAAGGCTTGTTGAAAAGGTTACAACCGAGTAGAAAATGGAGATGGAATAATGAAAAAACTTATGATTGGTAACGAGGCTTTGGCTCGCGGTTTTTACGAGGGTGGATTAGGTGTTGTATCATCATACCCAGGCACTCCTTCAACCGAAATAACCGAATTTTTATCAAAGTATAACGATATTTACAGCGAGTGGGCGCCTAACGAAAAGGTTGCCGCCGAGGTTGCTTTTGGCGCGTCTTTGGGCGGAAAAAGAACTGTTTGTTGTATGAAGCACGTTGGTCTTAATGTAGCGGCTGACCCACTATTTACACTTTCTTATACAGGCGTAAATGCAGGCATGGTTATCTGTGTTGCCGATGACCCTGCTATGCACTCTTCACAAAACGAGCAGGATTCGCGCCATTACGCTATTGCCGCAAAACTTCCTATGTTAGAGCCTGCCGATTCTCGCGAGGCACTGGAATTTGCAAAGGCATCTTTCGAACTTTCAGAAAAATTTGATACAGTAGTTTTAATGCGTACTTGCACTAGAATCGCGCACTCGCAAAGCATTGTAGAGTTAGGCGATAGGGTAGAAGCACCCGAGTTTCCTTACGAAAAGAAACCCGAAAAGTACATAATGATGCCAGCCTACGCTAAACGCCGCCATCCATTTGTTGAAGAGCGTATGGCGGCTTTAGCAGAGTATGCCGAAGATTGCCCATTTAACAGAGTAGAAAAGGGCGAAAGAACCGACCTTGGTATTATTACTTCGGGTACTTGCTATCAGTACGTTAAAGAGGTGTTTGGCGATACTGTACCCGTGCTAAAACTAGGGCTTGTTAACCCACTACCTAAAAATATTATTAAAGATTTCGCAAATAGCGTTGACCGTTTGGTTGTTATTGAAGAACTAGACGGCATTATCGAAACCCACTGTCGTGTATTAGGCCTTGAGGTAGAGGGCAAAAACTTGTTCTCTCCAATCGGTGAATATTCGCAAAGCGTTATCGCAAAAGCATTAGGCGTTGAGGCAGCGCCCGCAGGCGAGGTGGCAGAGGTTCCTGTTCGCCCACCAATGATGTGTGCAGGTTGCCCACACAGAGGCATTTACTACACACTTTCTAAAAATAAGGTTACAGTTATTGGCGATATCGGTTGCTATACTTTAGGTGCGCAACCCCCACTATGCGCGGTTGATACCACTCTTTGTATGGGTGCATCGGTTTCGGGTCTGCACGGATTTAATCAGGCGCAGAAAGACAAGAAGCAAAAGGCGGTTGCAGTTATTGGCGACTCGACCTTTATGCATTCGGGCGTAACAGGTCTTATCGATATTGCTTATAACGAGTCTAATTCAACCGTAATTATACTTGACAACTCAATTACAGGTATGACGGGCCATCAGCAAAACCCAACAACAGGTCTTAATATTAAAGGCGAGCCTGCAGGCAAGATTGATTTAGAGGCACTTTGCCGTGCAGTTGGTATTACTAGAGTTACAGTTGTTGACCCTTACGACCTAAAAGAGTGCGACAGGGTTATTAAAGAGGAATTAGAGGCAGATTGCCCATCGGTTATTATTTCTCGCAGACCTTGTGTTCTTTTAAAGAGTGTAAAGGCAAAACCCGCCTTGAAGGTTAATGCCGACAAGTGTAAATCTTGCAAAAAATGTATGACTCTTGGTTGCCCCGCAATAAGCTTTAAGGGCGGCAAAGCGGTTATTGATAACACACTTTGCGTTGGCTGTGGCGTATGTAAGGGATTATGTCCTTTTGGGGCTATTGAGGAGTAAGGTTAGGTGAAAATGATGAAAACTACAAGTATTATGATAGTTGGCGTTGGCGGTCAGGGAAGCCTCTTGGCTAGTAAACTTCTCGGTAATCTGCTAACTAGCGAGGGTTACGACGTTAAGGTTTCCGAGGTGCATGGTATGAGTCAGCGTGGCGGCTCGGTTGTAACCTACGTGCGTTTCGGTGAAAAGGTTTACTCGCCAATAATTGATTTGGGCGAGGCAGATTATATCGTATCTTTCGAAAAGTTAGAGGCTGCACGTTATGCGCCTTATCTTAAAAATGGCGGTAAAATCATTACCAATATTCAAGAAATTGACCCAATGCCAGTTATTACAGGCGCGGCGCAGTATCCAGATGGCGTTCTTGACGAGTTAAAGGCAAAGGGCGTTGATATTGAAGCTTTTGATGCGCTAAAAGATGCCGAAAGCGTAGGTAGCGCAAAGGCAGTTAATATCGTGCTTATGGGCAAACTTGCAAAACACCTTGGCATTGACGAGGCAAAGTGGATTAGTGCTATTGAAAACACAGTAAAGCCACAGTTTGTAGAATTAAACAAAGCGGCTTTTGATTTGGGTTATAAAGGATAGGAACAAAAATGGAAAAGCGTTATTATCAAAAAGAAATTGAAACAATGCCATACGACGAAATGCGAAAACTACAAAGCGAAAAGTTAGTTAAGCAGGTTCGTCATGTTTGGGATAATGTACCATATTACAAAAAGTTAATGGAAGAAAAGGGCGTAACCCCCGACGATATTAAGGGTATAGACGACCTACATAAACTACCATTTATAACAAAGGCAGACCTTCGCGACCAGTATCCTTATGGATTCTTGGCAACCGACCTTAAAAACTGTGTTCGTATACAGTCTACTTCGGGTACAACGGGCAGACGCGTGGTTGCATTCTACACCCAAGAAGATATAAATCTTTGGGAGGATTGCTGTGCTCGTGCTATTACCGCGGTTGGCGGAACAGAGGAAGACGTTTGTCAGGTTTGCTATGGTTACGGACTCTTTACAGGCGGCCCCGGTCTTAACGGCGGTTCGCATAAAGTGGGTTGCTTAACCCTTCCTATGTCATCGGGTAATACCGAAAGGCAGATTCAGTTTATGATGGACCTTGACGCTACCATTATTTGCTGCACACCATCTTACGCTGCATACATTGGCGAGGCTTTGAAAGAGCAGGGTTATAAACCCGAAGATAATAAACTTAAAGCAGGTATTTTCGGTGCAGAGCCTTGGACCGAGGAAATGCGCCGCGATATAGAAAAAAGCCTTGGCATTAAGGCTTACGATATTTACGGCCTTACCGAAACATCGGGTCCCGGTGTTGCTTTCGAGTGCGAGGCGCAAAGCGGTATGCACGTTTGCGAAGACCACTTTATTCCTGAAATTATCGACCCCGACACAGGCGAAGTACTCCCCGATGGCGAGCGCGGAGAATTAGTATTTACTTCTCTTGATAAAAAGGCGTTTCCGCTTCTTCGTTACCGCACACGCGATATTTGTGTGCTTTCGCGCGAGAAGTGCAGTTGTGGCAGAACACTAATTAAAATGACCAAGCCAATGGGCAGAACCGACGATATGATGATTATCCGCGGTGTTAACGTGTTCCCATCGCAGATTGAAACTGTGCTTTTAAACGAGGGTTATACACCTAACTATCAGATTATTGTTGACCGCGTTAACAATACAGATACACTCGATATCAATGTTGAACTTACACCCGAGGCATTCTCGGATACCGTTAAGGAAATCAATAAAGCAGAGCACGCTTTGGCAGGCGCTATTCGTACAATGCTTGGTATTACACCAAAGGTACATCTTGTAGCGCCTAAAACCATCACAAGAAGTGAGGGCAAGGCAGTCCGCGTTATTGACAAGCGTAAGCTGCACGATTAAGGAGGAGTTACAATGGCTGTTAAACAAATTTCTGTATTCGTTCAAAACGAAAAGGGCGCACTAGCTGAAGTGCTTAAAGAAATCGCTGCGGGCGGTATCGAACTTCGCGCGCTTTCAATTGCCGACACTAACGATTTCGGCATCCTTCGTATAATCACTAACGACGAGGCAAAAACCGAAAAATTATTAAAGGATAGCGGCTATATCTGTAATGTAACTAATGTTGTTGCCGCTTGTGTAGACGATAAACCGGGCGCACTTGCAAAAGAAATGGCAGTGCTAACAGAGGCAGGGGTAGAGGTCGAATATCTCTATGCCTTCGTTACAGCGGGTAACGAGGCTTGCGTGGTACTCCGCGTAAATGATACAAAACTTGCCGAAGACACCTTGTTGTCCGCCGGCGTAAAACTCTTGCAAGAGTCGGATATAGTAAATATGTAATAAAAACTGACATAAAAATTCTCCCCCAGCGTAGTTCACACGCTAGGGGAGTTTTTTTGTTAAATATAGTAACTTAAAGTACTAACATTAAGTTATTGTAGTTTAGTTCTTTTGCTTTCTTTTGAACAGAGAACCAGTCTATAATTGTTAGCACACCGCATACACCTGCGGTTAAGAGTTTTAGGATACCCATACCGGTATCGCCTAACATAAAGCGGTCAACACCGAATGTGCCTAGGAATAAAGAAATAAGTAGAATTGTTGTTGGGTCTTTAAATTCTACCGAAGATGCTAAAGCAAATTTGCTTTCGTCTGCCTCTGCAAGTTTTTGTTTCAGAAATACTATTTTCTCTGCTGGAAGATATTTCTGGTTTGTCATAACAAACATATCAATTTTTTGTGAATCCATATTAAATTCCCCTTTTTAAAAATTTATTATAAAGCTATACTAGCATTATAAACCGCAAAAATTTCTAAACAAATTATAAATAAAAGCTATGCCTACAATTAAAATATAAAGATGCTTTTCAAAAGCTGTCATTTTCTTTTCTGTGAAATCGCAATATATTATTCTTAAAAAAATAAAGGTTAAGGGCAAAAAGAACCAATTTCTTGAAAAACTTGCGATATAATTTCCATATAAAAAGTTTAACCAAGCGCGAGTAACACCGCAAGTAACACATTTTATATTAAAGATTTTATAAATAGGGCAGCCAAAAACTGTTACAACTGCCAGTCCCACAACAACATAAATGCATTTTAAAAACCTATTCATACGAATGAAGCACCTCAAAAAGTACAAAAATAATATACCATAGTATTTTTATATTGTCAAGTATTTGTTTACAATAGTATTGAAATATTTGCTTAGAGGTGCTTATATGCTAGGTGATAGAATTAGAGAAATACGTCTTGCTAAAAAAATAAATCAGGTCGAATTAGCAAAGCGATTGGGTGTAACTAAACAGAGTGTATCAAATTGGGAAAACGAGAATATTCAACCATCAATAGATATGCTATCTAAAATAGCAGATGTGCTATCTGTTACAACGGATTTCCTGCTGTCAAGAGAAGATAAAAGGTATATAGACGTTACGGGGATTCCCGAAACAACCATACAAAACATACAAGAGATAATAGAGCAAATTAGAAAATAAAAAATGCATTGCAGATGTTTTAAGTCTGCAATGCATTTTTGCTTTATTTAAAGAGTTTTACAGTTTAGCGGTTTTTATGTTTTCTATGTTTCTGGTCCAGTTAACCGCATGCTTTACCCAACCACTAATTTGCTTGTAGTTCCACTCGTTGTGGTCGTACCAACGCGATGTGGTTGCATTGGCTAGTGATGCGCCGTGTGCGCCGTGGGGATATATGTGCATTTCTAATGGGATTTCATACTTCCTTAATGCCTCCGCGAAGTAAAAACTGCCCTCAACCGGAACGCCGTTATCGTTAAAGGTGTGCATTAAAAATATGGGGCAGGTGCGCTCGTCTACGCGGTTTTCTAAAGAATAGATTTCAAGTTGCTCGTCGCTAGGGTCTTTAACACCCAAAATATTCTCAAATGAGCCTAGATGCGAGTGTCCACGCTTGCCTGTAAGTACAGGGTAGCAGAGGATAACGCCTGTGGGTTTGTTTATGCCTTCGGGCACTTCCTTTACGGTGTGCCACATAGTAGCAAGTGAGGCGCAAAGGTGTCCGCCCGCCGAAAAACCAACGCAGAACACACGCTCTGGGTCTATGTTAAGCGTTTCTGCATTTTCTCTGATATATTGCATAGCAAGGCTTGCCTCAACTAAAGGTCTTGGGAATTTTGCCTTTTCGCAAACCGAGTAATTTAGCACAAAACAGTTAAAGTGGTGCGGAAAAAATGCCTCTGCAACGGGGTAACCCTCGTGGTCGGCGCAAACCACGCCGTAGCCGCCACCGGGGATTATAAGCAGTGCATCGCGCACGTGCGGATAGTCGGAAACATAACAAGTAAGGGTAATAGAAGGGTCATCTTTGCAAATGCTTACTGTTTCAATTTTCATTTTTATTCCTCGCTTTTATTTGGTATCTCGGGTAGTTTAAATAACTTCCACGGGAACTGATTTTTAGGGGGTAAACTGTATTCGCTTACAGTCATTTTGCGGCAGGGGTGTGAAAACTCCAAGTGATGCGACCAAAGGGCGATAAAGCAACCGTTTTCGTGGCTACCGTACTTTCCGTCGCCCACAAGTGGCATTTTTCTGTGCGAAAACTGTACGCGTATTTGGTGTGTGCGCCCCGTATGAAGCCTTATTTTTACAAGCGACATTTCGCCTTTGTCGGTGTTTATGGTGTCAAGCGTTGTGTACTCTAATTTTGCATCCTTTGCGCCTTTTCGCATGGTCTTTACAACAAAAGATTTATTCTTTGCCGAGTCTTTAAAAAGTATATCCACCATCTCGCCCGCTTTTTGCTCGGGTTTTCCGTGAACTACCGCTAAATACTCTTTAATAATCTTGCGGTCGCGCACCATAGCCGATAACGATTTGGTTGCGGCGCGACTTTTCGAGTAAACCATAGTACCGCCCACCATTTTATCAAGGCGGTGTATGGTGTCAATCTGATATACGCCCGTCATTTTCTTTAAAATTTCGGGCATGGTGCGGTGTGTGTTAGACTGCAATTCCGAAAGAATATTTACAGGCTTTTCGCACACCACGATAAATTTGTCTTGAAATAATACCTTTATCATAATCCTACCTAATACATCTCGGGTTTTCTTGACCACTCTACCGTAAGCCAATTAGAGACGGCACCGCTTTCGCAACTGCCGATAACCATATCGGCAACCGCCTTTGCCTCGTCAAACGCGTTTTCTACTGCAATACCACAGTCGGCAAACTTTAGCATATCTATATCATTAAGGTTGTCGCCAAATGCAATAAGGCGGTCAAAACCGTATTCGTTCATAAAGTTTTTAGCGCCGTTAGCCTTGCCCGCGCAAGAAGAGTAGATTTCCAAAAAGCAATAATCCTCGTTACTGCTGATAAAAAGCGAGCAAGAAATCGCGCTAATTCTTTTAAGCCTTTGTTCTAGTTTTTCTAAAAGTAGTTTTGCACCCACACATATTATATATGGGGTGTGGATAGTAATATTATAATCGGTGGTCTTTTTAAAACTTGGATAATAACCAAGCCTCGCTTCAATAAATTTTTTCTCTGCATCGGTTTTAGCACTTGTGTAACTAACCGAAACGTCGCCATCTTTATAACTGAATAAAAAAGGATTAAGCCCCGAAGATTTGCATATAGAAATAACGTTAGACGCGGTTTTGCTATCAATAGTACGAAGTAGCGAGATTTCGCCACTGTTTGTATCGTAAACACAACTGCCGTTCATTAGAATAATAGGAAGTTTTAGTTTAAGGTCGGCAATAACCGGCGCAACACTTCTCGGCGTGCGTGAGGTGTTAAGAGTAAAGGGCAAACCGCGCTTTATAAGTGCGTTAAGGGTGTTAACAACGTCGGGCGAAAGTTTATCGCCTTTAGGAAGTAAAGTTCCGTCAAGGTCAGCCATATATAACTGCTTCATATCTACTCGCCCTCCGTTTCTTCTAATTCTCTAAGTGCGGTGTCCCACAACTCCATAAGTTCTTCAAGTTTTTCTTGGTAATCGTTAAGGCTTTCCGACAATTCCATAGCCTTTTTATAGTCGCCGCTAATTTCGGGGTCGGAAAGTTCGTTTTCTGTTTCCGAAATTCTAAGTTCGGTGGCGTTAATTTCCTGTTCGTACCGTTTAACGTCGGCGCGCAGTTTACGAATTTTTGCCTTTATTTCTTTTCGGTTGTGGTAATCTGCACCGCCCGCGCCCATTTCACGCTTTTGCTTTGTTTGTTGTTCGGTTTTGGGGATTCGGTGGGCTAAAAATTCGTCATAGTTGCCACGGAACGAGGTCAGTTCGCCATTCTCTAAAAAGAGAATATCGCTAGCTAGTGTGTTTATAAAATAGCGGTCGTGCGATACCGCAATTATGGTGCCTCCAAAATTTTTAAGGGCATTTTCTAAAACCTCGCGCGAGTGAATGTCAAGGTGGTTTGTGGGCTCGTCTAAAAAGAGAAGATTATCGCCCGAAAGCATAAGACGGCAAAGTGCAACCCTTGCTCGCTCGCCACCGCTAAGGTCGCCGATTTTCGAAAAAACATCGTCGCCACGGAACAAAAAAGCAGCAAGCGCACTTCTGATTGTTGTATCGGTAAGGGCGGGGTAGGCATCTCGAATAATGTCGAAAATTGTACTGCTTTCATCTAAATCGGCTTGCATCTGGTCAAAGTATCCAACGCTAACACGCGAGCCGAATTTTACCTTATCACTAGTTAAAAGTTCTTTTAAAAGGGTAGTTTTACCGCACCCGTTAGCGCCTAATAGAAACACCTTTTGCCCACGCTTTATATCAAGGTTAATGCCCGAAAAAAGCGGCACGCCATCAAAACTTTTTGATATGTTTTCTGTTTTTAGTACGTCGTTGCCCGTATCTGATTTTATAGAAAACTCGAAATTTACCTCTAACTCTTGCGAGTCGGGGGTAACAAGCGAGTCTTTAATGCGGTCGATAGATTTCTGCTTGTGGTCAATCGTTCTGTAATTGCGCTCCATACTAAAGGTGCGCTGTTGTTCAATAATACCCTCAATGCGCTTGATTTCGCGCATTTTATTTTCGTACTCACGACGGATAGATTCCTCACGTTCTGCCTCAATTTCCTTGTGGCGCGAGTAGTTGCCGCTATTACAAACAAGTCTGCCGTGTTTAAGTTCGAAGGTACGGGTGGTAAGTTTATCTAAAAAATAGCGGTCGTGCGAGATTATAAGCGCCGCCGCGCGAGAGGATAGCAAAAATTCCTCAAGCCACTCCACACTCTCGGTATCCAGGTGGTTTGTAGGCTCGTCTAATAAAATAAGTTCGGGCTCGGAAAGTAAAAGTTTTGCAAGCCCAATTTTAGACTTTTGTCCGCCGCTTAACTTACTAACGCTTAACTTTAGTTCTTCTTCCGAAAAGCCAAGACCTAATAGCGTGGCTTTAGTACGCGATTCAAAGGTTAGCCCACCTTCGCGCAAAAATTTCTCTTGCAAGGTGGCTTGTGTTTGCAAAAGAGAATCGCTTTCATTCGTTTTAAGGGATATATTTATCTTGTCAATCTGTGTCTGTAATTCTATAAGGTCTTGGAATATGGTAAGGGCTTCGTCTAGTGTTGTGCGCTCGGAATCTTTGCAAGCGTGTTGCTCTAAGTAACCGATACGAAGTCCGCTTTTACGCGCAAAACCGCCACCGTCGGCAGACAGTTCGCCCGTAATAAGTTTCAAAAGGGTGGTTTTGCCGCAACCGTTCGAGCCGATAAACCCGATTTTATCGCCCTCGTTTATATTAAAGCCCACGTCAGAAAAGAGCGTGCGCTCGCCAAAACTTTTGCTAACACCCGAGGCGGAAAGTAAAGTCATCAATTAACTCCTAAGGTTGTTTAAAATATGCAATAAGCGCGGTAATGGCGGCAGGGGCTAAACTGCAAAGTGCCACTAAAACACCCGAAACCGAGGTTAAAATACCGCTAAAGGTCAAGTAACCCACAACGCCAACCGATAGGCATATAAGCACCGTGTTTACGATAAGCAGGGTAGATATAATGTTTTTAAGATTTATAGCAGAGGTTATGCTAGATAAAAGACCGCAAACGTTGTCGCCAAAACTAGCACCTGCCGAAATGCTTTCTTTATAGGAAACCGCCGACTTGTATGCAGTTGTGCCCGAGGGGGACAGAACCTTTATAGAATCGGGGTAAAGGCCGAAGTAGTCGCAAAGCATCTCGTCGCACACATTGGGGTCGTTAGAATTAACAAGCATGGTAACACCAGTGTTGCAAAGGCGACGGAGTTCATATGTGATTTCCTCGTCAGCTTCGTATCCAACGATAAAGAGCGCGCATAGTTGGTCGCCAATACCGAGGTATACGGGGAAGTAGCCTTGGCGCAAAATCTTTTTGTCAAGTTCTAAACTAGGCGTTTTAATGCTATGACCCTCCATAAGAGTACGGTTACCAACGAATATACGCTTGTCCTCAATCCAACCCGAAAGGCCCATATTGTTTTCGTACTTAATACTGTCGATAAGTGGCATTTCCTCGCCGTTCGACTCTAAAATTTCTTCAAAAATAGGCGAAAGTGGAGATTTTGCCGCAGTAAGCAACGCCGCCGCAGAGGCGATGTATTTATCAACTGCGCCACGATTTAGCACCTGCATATTGTAAAGTTTAATAGTGCCGGCGGGGAAAAGGTCTTTTACATCAAAAGCAACCGCATTGGCGTTTGCAATGCTATCTATTGAGGTGTAACCTGCAAGCATAGCATCGTAAGCCTTTAATTTTTTAGATGCTATTGAGAAAGGTAGGTTGCAAATTAGCAACGAAGAAACAGGACTGCAAGCGGCACAGGTAAGTGTGAATGCGGTTAAAGAGCCAAAAAGCCCTGCGGTAAAGAAGGCAACAACCGCAAGTACTGCCGCCGCAATAAGCGTAAAGATTGTTAGAATGTTTACGCGCTTTTCATAAGCGTCTTCACTGTATGCGTTTTTAAGATAGTTTGTGATGTTTTTGGTTGATTTACCAACCGCAATCAAAGCGTCGCCAACAACACTGCCGCCTGCCATAACCGAGGCAGAGAGGTTGTCCTCTATAAAGGTAACGGCGTTTTTGTTCTGTTCGTTTGCAATAACCTCAAATCCGCGACGTATACGGTTAAGCATACTGCGTTTGCCAAGCAGGTTAAATAAAAGAATCAGTGCGCCAATAGGTGCCAAAGTAGGCATATCGGCAATATTTCCTGCTGCCGCGGTGATAATGGTGTAAACTAAAATCATTGTAGAAGATAGCGCGGCAGGGGAATCCATATCGGGTGTGCCTTTAAGGGTTTCTGCAAGACCCCTTAAAGTATTAAAGTTAATTATAAGCGCCAGCGCTAAAAGTATAGTGTTAAGCAGAATAAATGTGGTAGCCGCCCCTAAAAGAGCGGTTTTGAATATGAAATCACACACCGCCAAAATAACGGTAATAGCGGCTGTGGGGATAATTCTTGCAGTAACGCTTACTAACTGACTTTTAATGTCGGTGCGCACGCTTTCGGCATCGCTAAAGGTATTGTAATCGTCCAAAGATGGCTTTTCTACAACCTCTTTTATTTCGCCCTCGGGAAGTTCGGCTTCTTCGGTGCCCGAAAGGTACATTCTTGTAGGAGTTTCTTCTTCGGCATCGTCCTCGGCAAGCACTTCTAGGTGTTTGCGCCATTCTGCCGCTTTAACGGGGTCAGCTTGACGGCCCTCGCCCTCAATTTCAATTACCTTTGTAGCATCAATGCTAGGTGGTGTAGGCTCGTCCGCAAGGCTATATTGTAGATTTTTAACCTCTTTGCCAACGTCGTCTTTAAATGTAGACTCCTCGGAATAAGAATCCAGGTTAATTACAGCGGTATCGCCATCAATTCCGTCGGGAGTGGTAGTGTCGGCAACGTGGCTATCGGTAAACATATCAAAATTGTACTTTTCCACAGGCCTTGGTTTAGGTGGTGGAAACTCGCCGCTGTCGTATAGGTTGGAAAGGCGTTTTCTTGCACCTAGTTCGGCGGCGTGGATAATATCGTCAATGCTACGCTCGGGGTTTATGGGGATTTCTTGCGTAACGAAGTTTTTGCATTTAGAAAGTAAAGATTGGTTTTCGTGGCGTCTTAGCGGATTGTTAAGACTGTCGTTAAGGGTTTCAAAAATAGCGTCGGCAGTGCTTTCACCCTCTTTTGTGTCGGGCGTGGGCAGGGTGTCCGCTACTTTTGGTTCTTCATGGGGTAGGGTTTTTTCTATAACTTCAATAGGTTTTTCTACTTTAGGCTCGGTTTTCTCGGGCTCTTTTTTATAAATTTCTGCTTCGGCTTTGGCAAGTTTGCCCTTTGCGCGCTCTGCCATCATTCTGTCGTAAAGTTCTTGCGCTTTTGGGGAAAGACTGCTTTCTTTGCGAGGGATGGGGGTTTCCTCTTTGGCGGTAGCGGTTGCAGTTTCTTCCTTTGGTTTAGCGCGCTCGGTAATGGCGCGAATAATCTCGTCAGCTTCGGCTTTAAGTTCTGCTTTTTTATCGTCTTTTTTGGGGATTATCTTATCTGTTTCGGCATGGGTATCGCCTGCCTCGAACTTTGGCTTTTCTTCGTGAGGTACGGTAAAACTGCGGGTTGCACCAATATCCACCGGTTCCGGTTTGGTCTCTTTAGGCGCAACAAAACTATCGGGTACGGAGGTATCCGACAAGGTAGGTTTTTCTTTTTTTGGCTCTACACCCAAAATTTCGTTTGGTGTTAGCGAGTTTGGCGCCGCTTTATGTTCGCGCTGCTCCCAAGGTGTAACACCATACTCGGAATCTGCGCCCGTAGGTTCCTCGCTTTGCGGTGTAGGTGCCACCGGCTCAAAATCGAGTATAAAATCGTTTTCATACTCGTCGTTGTGTTTTTTAAACAATCCCATTTTTATCCCCCAATATGTAAAAAGTTAAAGTCTCTATTTACCGTTGTGTGCTTTTGTGCCTGTGCGTTGGCGTGCAACCTCGTACATAAGTACGCCTGCAGCAACCGAAGCGTTCAAAGAGTTTATAGACCCAAGCATTGGTAGCGAAATCATACCATCGCAATGCTCTGCCACAAGTCTGCCAATGCCCTTGCCCTCGTTACCGATAACAAGCGCGGTAGCACCCGTATAGTCGCCACTGCACCAACTGCTTCCGTCCATATCTGCGCCGTAAACCCAAACGCCCGCTTCTTTCAGTTTTTTGATTTCGGCAACTAGGTTTGTAACCTTCGCAACGCGCATATATTCTAAAGCGCCGCTTGCAGATTTCGCAACCGTGGCATTAAGAGATGCTGCGCGGCGTTTAGGAATGATAATTCCATGTACCGCGGTGGCTTCTGCCGTTCGGATTATGGCGCCAAGGTTGTGTGGGTCTTCAATTTCGTCGCAGATTATGATAAAAGGTGGCTCGCCTTTTTCTTTTGCGTATTCCAAAATATCCTCTACACTCGAATAACTGTGTGCTGCAATGCTAACCGCAACGCCTTGGTGGTTTGCGCCGCCTGCGAGCCAGTCAAGTTTAGTTGAAGAAACCTCTTTTATTACAATACCGCGTTCGCTACATTTTGCGATGATGGCGGTAATCGTTCCGCCGCTTACACCATGGGCTACATAAAGCCTGTCGATTTCCCTACCCGAGCGCACAGCTTCGAGTACAGGGTTTCTACCAACAATTATATCTTCGCGCGGTGTGTTTTCTACGTTTGCGCTGTCGTTTTTTCTGTCCAAAAAAGCACATCCTTTTAAAAAATAACAAATACACATTCAAGTATACCACACCAAACAGAAAAAGAAAAGTGTAAAATATGTAATATTTTAATTTTGTTTTTATACCAATATTTAGTAGGCCAAAAAGGGCGAAATTTTCGTCCAAAAAAGCAGTTGAAAAATACAAAAAATCGATAAGATTATTGATTGTTTTTTGGCGGTTTATTAAGGGTCAAAATATAAAAATAATACAAAAAATTGTGTTTTTTCTTTCTAAAACAAACTAAAAAACAGACAAAACAAACTAAAAAGTTCTTAAATATTTACAAATAAATATTAGAGTGTAAAATGAACGAAAAGAGGCGTTTTAGGGTCAACATCAGACCCCTAGATTGCCTCCGAAAAGAGTCTTATAAAAAGTATCAAAAAAGGCAAAATTATCAATATAGATATTGAAAACGGTCCCAAATTTGTTATTATTTAAAACAGGGCAAAAACATCGTTGAAATGTGCTTAAAATCTTGGAAAAGTTGAGTTTATATGAGCAATTTAATGTGTTATAGTTAAATCGCGAATAATAAGGATGAAAACGCACGAATCTTTAAAAAACACAAAAATCGTTTTTGATAAGCGTTTTGCACAAAAAGAGTTAGCGTTTTTTGTAAGAATTGCTAATGGTGTTTTAGTAGTAATTGTGGTATTATTTATACACAATAGTGTAGTTTACCTTTTTGCGGTAAAAATGTGCAAATTTTTGCATTATTTTAACTAAGAAAGAGCAAAAGCACAAAAATCCTGAGAAAAACGGTATTTTATGGTTGTGGGTCAGATGACAGAAAATACGGTCAACCTTGGGTAAATCTCAAGTAAGTTGTTAATGAATCTTACTAATCTAGGGAATAAAGGAGAAAAAAGTGATGAAAAGAAACATTTTAAAGTTACTTAGTCTGGTTCTTGTTGTTGCTTTGTTGGCATCGCTTGCCGCTTGCAAACCCAAGAAGGCACCAGACCCACCCAAAAAACCAAATAATGACGTATCTGCCGACGTAGAGCAGGGTGGCGATGGCGACCTTTCTATCGGTGGCGACATCGACGAAGAGCCCGGCCGCGAAATCATTGTTTCATTGGCTGCTACCGATGGTAAAATCAGTTCAGGTATAAAACTCGACTATGACGGCGATGATTTCTCGGATTTTGGCGAGGATATTTTAGACGAGGATTTAGGCGATTTAGATTCTGGGTCAACCGCTACATACGAGCCTTTAATCCAAAAATTCGGTAATAAAGTTTCCGGTTCTAAAAACGTACGCGATATCACGGTTGACAACACTAAGAAGGGTATTGTATATAAAAACTTCGAGGGTGTTGGTTGTAACGTATATCCAACACAGTCTACTCTTGATTCTCAGTCGCTTAACGGATCAAGAAAGGCATTTTTAGAACTTCAGGCAGAACGTTTTAATAAAATGCACGGTCCTTATGCTCGCTCATGGTTCCAGATTGACTGGATGATGACCGATTATGCGGGCGATGACTATAAAAAGTACGAAAAGGATTGGAAAAACAATCCTGATTACGTGGCGTATTATAACGGCGAATATAACTTCGAGAGCGAGCAGTTCCGGTCTTGTATAGATTATTGGAGTATGCTTGGCGAAGTTGGCACAAGGGTAGAGGTTGCTTTTGGTTGGAAAGTTGCAACCAGAATTCAACATTGGTTCAGCCAAGAGCCTGATCGCGCCAGAATGTCGGCACCACGAGACCTTGATCAGTATGCAGATGCCGCATATAAAATGTTCTTATATCTTATTGATAAGGGCGTAACCAACGTTGATATACTAGGTTTCTACAACGAGCCTTCTCGTGTAGAAGACGCTACTTTCCGTGGCAGTTGGGACTATGCTGTTCTTGGCGATAAGCGTATTTATTGGGCAAAAATGGCACAACTTTGCAAAGATAAATTAAGGGCAGATAAACGCACAAAGCATATAGAAATTTGGGGCGCAGAAAACTCTGATAACATTTCATTGACAAGTGATAAATACGTTAGCCAATGGATATATCTTAATTACCCCGAATTGCTTGACGTAGTTACAATGCACCCATATGGTTCCCATTATAACGACGAGGGAACGGGCTTTTATAGCAGCCTTTTCGATTCTGCCCTAACTGCCAGAAATTTCTTTGGCGACAAAAAGCTTATAGCTACCGAGTTCTATGCTGCTGACCGTCAGTTTACAAAAGAAAACGCAACTTCTGACGACAATAAGAACTACATTTGGTACGATGCAGGCGGTTGGTGTTCTTCTTATGCCGCATACTTTATTGCAATGGCAAACACCGGTTGGAGTGCAATGCTTAACTGGGGCTTCGTTGGTGGTAAATTACCCGACCCTGTAGGCTATGACCCTGCTAACGGTTTACATTCATCTTGGATTCATCCAACAAACGATAAAACAGTTGGAAGGGTGCAATACCAGTTCTACGAGCAATCGTTGCTTAATAACTACGTACCCGATATGGCAAACGTTCACAAGGTAACTTGGGAGGGCAATGATATCCGTACTGCCGCATTCACATCGGCGGATAGGAAAGATTTCGCGCTTTTGGTTGAGAAGAATGAGGGCACAGCAGCGCTTACCTTTAATGCAAAACTTAAAGAATCGCTCGGAGGTAAGACTGTATATGTATATAGGTTTACTTTCGAGAGCAGTGAAGCAAACACTCTTGCAGGTATTCAAACCACAGTACCTACCTTATATGATACTATAAGCAACGTTACAAAAACTATTAACTATACCGAAAAGGCTGCAGAAAAAGGTCTTTATACCTTCTACATATTCTCTACTATAAAGCCAATCCAACAGATTGCACTTTATAAAGAGGGCACAGGCTTTACCGAGCAGGCGGTTTACTCTGAAGTAAGCAAGTCGCAAGGCGGCGAAATTTCTATCGAGCCTAAGTTTATAGACTGCCAAGAAGGCAGCGTTAAATGGGAAATCAAGCGTTATTCTTGCGTTCCCGAAAATCTCGGCAAAGAGAGTGAAAAACTTAGCGTAGATAAGGTACTTGCAGGGGGCGACCTCGGCACACTTACACAAAGTGGCAACGTGGCTACCTATAAAGTGCCAAGCGATGCAAAAGCTGGCGATTTAATCGCGCTTCGCTGCACAATCAATGGTACAAACGGCAAGCGTTTTGCTGCCGCTATGATATACGTAAAAGACTAAGAAAGGGGAGATAACGAATTATGAAAATTAAAAACACATTCAAAAGAATAATTGCAGTACTTACATCTTTACTTATAGTTATCTCCGCTACTTCCGGGGCAATATATTCCTTTGCCGCGGTTAACAGTGCCGATTATACTATCGATACAAAAGAAATTACAAACGATGCCGTAGAGGCTATGGGCGATACCATTATCAGTTCTGTTAAAATTGAAAGCACTTTAGACGGTGGTGCTACTTATAGAAACAACACCCCTTCCGCTAATATGCTTGGCAAACTTACAGACAAAAGCGTAAATACCCAGATGGAGCTCTACAATAATCCTGTAACCGTAGGAACTCTTAAAAAGGGCTATTTCCACGATTACGAGCTTAAAGATGCTCAAAATCAAGACGTATCTAAACAAGCTTCGTCACTAAAGGCAAAATATTTAGACGGTACCGAACGTAAGGTTAGAGTTACATTAACCTTAACCGGCAAATCGAGTATCGACAACATTATACTTGCCCACACAAGCGGTAGCGGTGAAGCAGCAGGTGCATTATCGATTGCAAACTATGCAATTTTTGCCGCAGACACAAGCGAAGACCTTTATAATAAAGACAAGGCTTCGTTCTACCACTTGTACGATAACACCACTGCAAAGA
>JAZOQV010000058.1:0-3403 GCA_045656265.1 Acutalibacteraceae bacterium
TAAAGTTTTACACCTATCAGCCTTTTTACAAAGGTAGTGCGCTTTGCCGTGGCCGAAGTCCACGAAGCCGAAAAGTGATGTATAGAATATGTGTTTTTTGTTATTATCTTTTTGCCCGTGTCGTACTTCATTGGGCAAAGATAATCTTCGGGCAAAAATCGAATACCCATAAAGGTCTGCTCTTTTTTATTTAAGTCCATACCCAAACTTTGCGCCGTTTTGGTATTTCTGTCGGGACAGGGGGTTAAATCATAACCGCCGTCTTCAAGGACAAAGGGTATGTCATCGTAATCCTTTAAAAACGCGCCAACTAATTCGTTGCCCTTTTCTGCCGCAAAGCCAAGACCCGTTGCAATTATTCCGTTATCGTCGAAACCCATAAACCCGCCCGTTTTTAGTAGGTCGTCAATCGGTTTTATAAGTTCTACGTCGGTATCAAGATAAATTCCGCCCTGCTCGTATATTATTTTTAGCCTTGCATAGTCGCTAACAAACGCCCACTTACCCGCCTTGTACGCCTCTTTAGCGTATCTATTCTCGGTTACATCAAAATTATCTTCGGTATGGCAAACGATTTCGTAATCGGGGCAATATTTTTGCCAACTCTTTATGCACTTTTCCGCAAGGCTTGGCGTTTTACCTCTGCCAAACCAACAATAGTGAATTACCTTTGGAATGCTCATCCTTTTTTCTCCTTAAGCAAACTAACAATCGTTTTTAAACCCTCTTTATTAAAGATACCATTAGCAAGAAGGTAAAGCGCTACTATCCATATAGAGTGGATTATTCCGTTTATAAGTAGTTTTATAAAGGATACGCCGCTAAAGGTATCAACAAAGAAGATAACCATAATAAGAGCAAAGACCGCACCATTTATAACCCAATGCTTATATGTAGCCCACTGGCTTCTTTCCAGCACTTTTTTGTTAGTAAAGTGTATCATTACGATACTGCGATAAACAAGCGCCGCGATAGTGCCAATTATTGCGCCGCAGATTCCCAAAAACCTAATCGCAACCACCGAAGCCACGATATTTATAATCATTTCCCAAATTGCATGTGGTCGTGTTTTTTGGAAGTCGCCCGAATATTCGATAACGCTGTTTGTGGGCAGTTTGCCGTTTGCAAGCAGATTCATTATTACGAACAAAAATACAAGGTACACGTTAGAGTAGTTAGCATCGTTAATTCCGCCCGTATACATCTGTATTAGTGGCAGTAGAAAAACCGCCATCAAGGTATAAATTATAAAGGTTGCCATTATGTAAACCGTTTCGTAAGCCGAGAAAACCTTTAAAAATTTGTTTCTGTCTACGTGGAACATCTGACCTAAAGCAAAGTTAAACCCCGAAACAACGCTTGTTACAAAGTTTTGCATTTGCGAGAAAAAAATACAGTAGATAGAATAAACACTAACCGCCTTAAAATCGCACATCAGAGAAATAAGGATTATATCTGTATTGTTAAACACCATACCCGAAAGTTGATGCACAAGCACCGAGTTCTTCTGCGCGATGGCGCTAAAATCAGGTTTGGCTTTCAGGTCTATCCACTTGTATCTACGCTTAGCATAGAAATAAAGATACGCTAACTGACCAAGCGCTATCACGCAATAAACCGCTTGGATAAGTATAAGGCTATCGGTTAAAAGCAGTACCAAAACCTTACCCGCGTTTGACGCTAGTTGAACAATCGTATCAGAGTTGTTTATAACGTACTTTCTGCCGTCGACCTCCATCAGTATTCTGTACTTAGCCTGCACAAAATAACTGAACAACGACGGTACTGCGTTAAGTAAAACTATAAAGAATAAAACGTTTGGATTTATAGGGTTTGGAATTACGTATGCGTAAACAACCGCAATAACTATTACAAGCGCAAGGTATATAACACCCGTTCTTACGTAATAAGTGTTGGTTGCCGCAAGCACCGAGTTGGCGCTTTTATAATCCTTTTCGCCAATTCTTTTGTAAAGCGCCTGAGTGGTAGCAAGGCCTACACCTGCTTCGAGTAGAATCATATAAGCAAAAATCTGCTTTATTGTAGAAAGAACGCCGTTAACCTCAGAACCAAAATTCTCAAGGTAAAGCCTTGGTAACAAAAAACCCAACGCTATAAGCACCACTTGATATATAAGCGACGAAACCACGTTATTCTTTATCCTAGTGTCTTTATTAGCCATACTGCCACCCCCCATTCGTCTAGTTTTCAAAATTTATACACGATTACAAACGTAATCTTCGGTTGCATTTTCTTTAGGAATTATTTTGCCCGGATTACCCACAACAACGCTGTGGTCGGGAACGTCGAAATTAACGTAACTTAAAGGTGCGATAAGCACGTCGCTACCAATTTTAACGTTGCCAACGATTACCGCATTTGCGCCTATCCAACAGTTATCGCTAATAATTGGAGCGCCTTTCCTTTTGCCGCGGTTTTCCGCGCCTATTACAACCCCGGTGCTAAGATTTATGTTTTTGCCGAGTTTTGCTTCGGGGTTAATGATAATTCTGCCCAAGTGCCCTATGTATAGCCCCTCTCCAATGCTCGTCCTTGCGGGAATCTGAATTTGTGTTTTATTCGACATCCACCTAAGCCTTAACATGTAAAAAAGCTTAAGGGGTAAAAACTTGCAAGCATTCGCACGCCTTAAAAGCGCTATATGTTTAAGTTCAAGAGGCCTTAAAATCCTTTTCAAAAACGGCTCTCCACCCTCGCCGTAGTATCTGTATAAATCTTTTTTAAAAATCTTATTCATACCCAGTTTCCACCTACCGTTTTGTGTCTATTTACCGCCCTTTATATAGAACTATAATATATATACCTATAATAAAATATATCTAATCTATTTTATTATACTACACCTAAATCTACATTTCAACATTTTCACGCAAAAAAAGCACCTAACTTTACTCAAGTTAAGTGCTAAGTTGGTGCGGGTGACAGGCGAGGTTGCGAGCGCGTCCGATGGACGATGCAGCGAGCAAAACGAAGCGCCGCGGTCGACAAGTGCGCCACGCCCCAAGTGAGCGCAGTTGTCGGGCACCGCAAGAGTGATAGAACCGTAGGTTCAAGTCCGTATATTTTGCATAAAAAAAACAAAGCACCTAACTTTAATCAAGTTAAGTGCTAAGCTGGTGCAGGTGTTCATAACGGACTTTTATGTCCACCCCATAAATTCGTGTGTAAGCAGTTCGCCAGTATTTCCTTGTTCCAGCAAGTCTGCTATTATTGCCTTGATTTCATTTTCTAAGTGGTTATGATCATCATAGAACTGCCCGGTTTGCGGATCGTCAAACACTCCGCCGCAACATTTTACAAGATATGCACCGAAAATGTATGCCAATAACACCTCAAAAGAATCGGCGCTGCCACAGCGAAGCTCTATCAACCATGTGGCATC
>JAZOQV010000059.1:0-5338 GCA_045656265.1 Acutalibacteraceae bacterium
GCCCGAAACAGCAGAAATGAAACCGTCGCTAACCATTGAGTCAATGGTATGTATGGGCTGGAATTTGGTAGCAAGTAAGCCACCCATTAAGATACCTACAAAGAGGGAAGAGAAAACCTCTTTTGTAAGAAGCGCTAGACCGATAGCGATTACCGGTGGGAACAATGACCATAATGTACCAACGGGGTCGGTAATAGAGCCGGTGAAAGCACAAAGCACGCCAAAACCAACAACGAAAGCAATTATGAGCACTTTAGGGATAAGTTTTTTTGCTTGCATGTTTTTTACCTCCAAAAAATATTAAAAGCATGATAACACACAAAATGGCGGTTACCATGCTAATACATAAAGAATTGCGATAGCCCTCCACATTGCGTGACAGTATGGTACATATTTTGCACCATCCCAGCCAAAGTAAAACTGCGGCGTAATACTAAAGCTTCGGCGATATATCCTTTTACGACAAGCAAGTTCCGCAAACACTTGCCGCTACTAATATATATCGCGCCTCTATCAAGATTTGTATTAAGTATATCATTATAAACATTTTAAGTCAATAAAAAATTCATAATTTGTTAATTTTTGTGATAAAAAATAATAAAAGATAAAAAATTTATTTTTATGGTAAATTATACTTGACATTGGGGGCTATTTTTTATATAATGTTTGTCGTAGCAGTTTGGAGTGATGTAAATGGTACTTGATTTAAGAAAACTTTTTTCAGGCGATGGTTCCGTTTGCATCGATGCTGAATTCGATTTTAGCGACATCGAATTCTCTGGGGTATTCCCGATAATAACCCCTGTTAAAATCACTGGCGAGATTTTAAGCAGAACCGGAATTGTTTCTTTATCGGCCGAAATAGAGGTCGAATATACTGCCGATTGCGACCGTTGTGGTATAAACGCCACAAACAAGTATTGTTTTAAGTTACAAAAAACAATCGTAACCGAACTCGCAAACGGTATCGAGAACGACGATATGCTAGTGCTACCCGACATGCAGTTAAATCTTTTAGAACTAGCAAGGGAAGAGGTCGTTCTCTGCATTCCTTCTAAACACCTTTGTCGCGAGGATTGTAAAGGGGTTTGCCAAAAATGCGGCAAGAATTTAAACGAAGGCGGTTGCAATTGCAACACAAAGGAAATTGACCCTCGTTTAGAAATTTTGCAACAACTGTTAAATGACGAGTGATTCTACCAAGCCCGTCGGAATATTTGATAAAGGATAAAAAGGAGGTGCCGTAAATGGCAGTACCAAAGAGAAAAACTTCTAAAGCAAGACGTGATAAAAGGCGTTCAAACGTATGGAAGCTTTCCGCTCCCACACTTGTAAAATGTTCACGCTGCGGCGCGTTCAAAAGACCTCACAGAGTTTGTCCTTCCTGCGGATATTACAATGGCCGCGAGGTAGTTAAGGTCGAGGACTAATTTACATCAAATGACCGCCTGGTACAGTTAAACTGCATCAGGCGGTTTATATTTAGCAGTGATTTAAGCAGAGATAAATGGCTTTGTTGCGCTGTATTTTCGTGCAACCTTTGTTTAAATACTCGTAAATACACAAAGTATTTACTCCGTTTTAAACTTTGTTTGCGCAAAAATCTATCTGCAACAAAACTCATTTCTCCCTGCTTAAACCACTACTGTGGCGAATTTTTGCTTTGCATTTAATATCTGGAGGTGAATTCTTGTGTCGGTTACAGTTACGGGTGTAATGGCGGGTTCGTTTGCCGAAAAGGCAGGCGTTCTTTCGGGCGACCAACTTGTTTCTATTAACGGAAACGAGATTATTGACGTGCTTGACTATCGCTTTTACCAAAACGAAAAACGCTTAAAACTGGTTCTTTTGCGCGATGGTAAACAGTTGAAGATTAAGATTAAAAAAGGCGAGTTCGATGAAATCGGCATGGAATTCTCTACCTATTTAATGGATAAACAGCACCGCTGTAAAAACAACTGCATTTTCTGCTTTATTGACCAGTTACCAAAGGGTATGCGTGAAAGTCTTTATTTTAAAGACGACGATTCAAGGTTATCCTTCCTTTTTGGTAACTATATTACCCTTACAAATTTAACTGAACACGAGGTAGAGCGCATTATAAAAATGCACATTAGCCCCGTAAACATTTCGGTGCACACCACCAACCCCGAACTTCGTGTAAAAATGATGAAAAATCGTTTTGCAGGTGAGGCTTTGCAGGTTATAGAAAAACTATCGGATGCGGGTATATCTCTTAATTTTCAATTAGTTTTATGCCCAGGGTATAACGATGGCGATGAACTTCGTCGCTCGCTTACAGACCTTTTAAACTATAAAAGCGTTAGCAGTATTGCTTGTGTGCCTGTTGGTTTAACAAAGCACAGAGAGGGATTAGAACCTTTAAAACCATTTACAAAAGAAACTGCATCAGAAGTAATTGACATAATAACTAAGTTTGGCGACGAGTGTGAAAAGACTATGGGCGAGCGTATTTGCTACCCGTCGGATGAATTCTATTTATTAGCCGAGCGTGAAATTCCAAAAGCCACATATTATGGCGACTTTTTGCAGTTAGAAAACGGAGTTGGACTTTGGGCGCTTTTGCTTGACGAGTGTGAAAAAGCGGTGGCGGATGCTACCCCAAAAAGCGATATAAATGTATCTATCGCAACGGGCACGCTTGCATACCCACTGCTGCAACAAATTGCAGATATGTGTAAATCCAAGTGGCATAATGTAAACTGTAATGTATATGCTATAAAGAATAAATTTTTTGGCGAAAGCATTACGGTAGCAGGTCTTGTAACGGGTGGCGATATTATAGAACAGTTAAAAGATAAGCCGTTAGGTGAAACTTTACTTATACCAAACTCTATGCTTCGCCAAGGCGAACAAGTTTTTTTGGATGACGTTACAGTAGAAGAACTAGAAGAAAAATTAAATGTTAAAGTAAAATCCATTTCTAACGATGGATATGAACTTATAGATGCCATTTGTGGCAAAGATAATTAGTTAGGAGGATAAAAATATGGCAAAACCAGTAGTTGCAATTGTTGGCAGACCAAACGTTGGTAAATCAACACTGTTTAATAAAATTTGTGGCAAGCGTTTGTCAATAGTTGATGATACACCGGGTGTTACCAGAGACCGTATTTATGGCACTGCAGAGTGGCAAAACACTAGCTTTTTACTTATAGATACGGGCGGTATCGAGCCTAGTGGTGATGATATAATTTTATCCAAAATGCGCGAGCAAGCAAATTTGGCTATTGATATGGCAGAGGTTATTATATTTGTAGTTGACCTTCGCACAGGCGTAACCGCAACCGATTACGAGGTAGCGGCAATGCTACAAAAAAGCGGTAAACCTGTAATTCTTTGTGTTAATAAGTGCGATAGCGTTGGCGAAATGCCAATGGAGGTTTACGAGTTTTATAACCTTGGTATTGGCGACCCAATTCCCGTATCTTCGGTTCACGGGCACGGCACAGGCGATTTGCTTGATGCAGTTTTTGAATATTTACCAAAGAACAATGATGATAACGAAGACGAAGATGTTATTGAGGTTGCAGTTATTGGTAAGCCAAACGCGGGTAAATCTTCGCTTGTTAATAAAATTTCAGGTCAAGAACGCTCGATAGTTTCTGATATTGCGGGTACTACCAGGGATGCTATTGATACTTTAGTAGAAAACAAGCACGGACGCTTTAATTTTATTGATACTGCAGGTCTTAGAAGAAAAAGTAAAGTTGACGACCGCATTGAAAAATATAGCGTTATGCGTGCCCAAATGGCTGTTGAGCGCGCACAAGTTTGCGTTATTATGATAGATGGTACAGAAGGCTTTACCGAGCAGGACTCAAAGGTTGCAGGTATCGCATTAGAGCAAGGCAAGGCGTGTATAATTGTAGTAAACAAATGGGATATAGTAGAAAAGAATGGCGAAACAATGGATAAGTACCGCAAAAAACTTATGCAAGATTTCTCATTTATGAGTTTCGCACCAATTATATTTATTTCTGCAAAAACAGGTCAGCGTATAGACCGCCTTTTCGAACTTATTAAGTATGTTAATACGCAAAACTCAATGCGAATTTCAACCGGTATGCTTAACGATATTTTGGCAGAAGCAACTGCTAGAACTCAACCACCTACCGACAAGGGTAAACGACTAAAGATATACTATATGACTCAGGCGTCTACAAGGCCTCCAACTTTCGTTTGCTTCTGTAATAGGGCAGAACTTTTCCATTTTTCATATCAGCGTTACTTAGAAAATCAAATTCGTTCTACGTTTGGCTTAGAGGGTACTCCTGTTCGCTTTGTAATACGTGAGCGTGGCGACGGTAAAACCAAGTAAGGAGGTAGCGTTATGGCAAAAATAACAGTTCTTGGCTCAGGTGGATGGGGTATAGCGTTGGCTATTACTGCATATAACTGTGGTAACGAGGTAACCTTGTGGACTCCGTTTGAAGACGAGGCAAAGTGCCTTTTAGAAACCAGGGCAAGCGAAAAACTTTTAAAGGGTGTAACCATACCCGATGAAATTGGGGTTTCAACCGATATAAATGTAGCAGAGGGTAGCGATATTACCATAATTGCGACCCCATCATTTGCAGTTGCCGAAACTGCCGATAAATTAAGCAAGGTAAACGATTTCGGTATCGTTGTCAACGTAGCAAAAGGTCTTGAAGACGGCACAGGTAGACGTCTTTCAGAACTTCTTTCAAGCAAACTTAACGGCGCTAAAATCGTTGTTCTGTCAGGTCCATCTCACGCAGAAGAGGTTTCAAGGGGTGAACCTACTTCATTAGTTGCCGCTTCTACCGATTTTGAGGCTGCGCGTTTTGTGCAAGAAACCTTAATGTGCGAAACCTTGCGTATTTATACAGGTAGCGATTTAGTCGGAGTAGAACTTGGCGGCGCATTTAAAAACATTATCGCGGTAGCATCGGGTATTGGCGATGGGTTAAGTCTTGGAGATAACCCCAAAGCCGCACTAATTACAAGAGGTCTTGCTGAAATTGCAAGGCTTGGTGCAACTCTTGGCGCAAAGTTAGAAACATTTACCGGTCTTACAGGCCTTGGCGACTTGATAGTTACTTGTACTTCGGTGCATAGCCGTAACTATCGTTTTGGTAAACTTGTAGGCAAAGGCGTTAGTGTTGATGAGGCGCTTAAAATCGTTGGTACTGTTGAGGGTTATCACGCCGCAAAGGTTGCATACGAGTTAGCCAAAGCCAAACAGGTAGAAATGCCAATTATCGAGGGCGTTTACGCTGTGCTTTATAAAGGCTTTAGGGTAGAAGATATGGTGAAATCTTTAATGACCCGCCCTGGAAAAGCAGAACACGAA